>NZ_JBGLYK010000040.1:0-32821 GCF_047304025.1 Pseudomonas sp. Pseusp97
CGCCGGCGCCCACCGTGCTGGCCACCTCCACCTTCGGCGGAACCGCCTGCCAGACGCCCTGCGGGCCGAACCAGCGCACGCCCTCGGCGCCCTGGGAAACCACCACCTGCTCGATGCCGCGAGCACGCAACGAGTCGACCTGTGCGGCCAGCTCGTCGGCGCTGCCGGCGAGTTGTCCACAGGCCTCGCCCAGTTCCTGGTCGTTGGGCTTGATCAGCCAGGGGGCGGCCTCGATACCGGCGCGCAGCGCCGCGCCACTGCAGTCGAAGGCGACTTTCAGACCGCGGCCCTGCAGGCGCAGCAGCAACTCGCGCAACCACTGGGGATCGATGCCACGCGGCAGGCTGCCGGCCACCACAGCGATCTCGAAATCGGCCGCGATCAGGTCGAGGCGATCCAGCAGGGCGTCCTGCTCCGCCTGGCCGACCTGCGGACCGGGACCGTTGATATCGGTGATGCGTCCAGTCCCCTCGGCGATCTTGATGTTCCGGCGCGTCTCGCCCGGCACTCGGACAAAGGCATCGACGAACCCACGACGACGGAACAGCGCTTCGAAGGGGAGCGCGTTATCCGCGCCGAGAAAGCCGGCAACGGTCAGGGAATGACCGAGGTCGGCCAGCACCTGGGCGACGTTCAGGCCCTTGCCGGCGGCCTGGCTGAGCGCCGACTCGCTGCGATTCACCTCGCCGGGTTCCAGCTGCGGCAGGCGCACGGTGAGGTCCAGCGCCGGATTCAGGGTCAGGGTCAGGATGCGGGCCATCAGTGCACCTCCGGCAGCGCGAGGGCGACACTCTGGCGAACGTCCGCCGCCGAGCACAGGGTCAGAGCGGCTTGCGCCAGCTCGCGGGAAGTCGGCAGGTCCAGTTCGCGAACCCGCGCCTTCACCAACGCAATGCTGCGCGCCGAGACGCTCAACTCGTCCACGCCCAGCCCCACGAGCAGCGGCACCGCCAGCGGGTCGGCGGCCAGCTCGCCGCATACGCCCACCCACTTGCCGTGGGCATGGGCGGCGCGCACGGTCATGTCGATCAGTTGCAGCACCGCCGGGTGCAGACCGTCGGCCTGGGCGGACAGGCTCGGATGGCCCCGGTCGATGGCCAGGGCGTACTGGGTCAGGTCGTTGGTGCCGATGCTGAAGAAGTCCACCTCGCGCGCCAGCACCGGTGCCAGCAGCGCGGCCGAAGGCACCTCGACCATGATGCCCAGCTGCAGGTCATGCTCGCCGCCCAGCTCCGCGCAGAGCTCGTGGGTGATGTCGCGGGCCTGCCGCCATTCCTCCACCTGGCCGACCATGGGAAACATGATGCGCAGCGGGCGGCCGGCGGCGGCTCTGAGCAAGGCGCGCAGCTGGGTGCGGAAAATCTGCGGGCGTTGCAAGGTGAGGCGCACGCCACGAATGCCCAGGTACGGGTTGGTTTCCGCGGGGATCGGCCAGTACGGCAGCGGCTTGTCGCCCCCCACATCCAGCGTGCGCGCCACCAGCGGGCGACCTTCGAGGGCATCGAGGACGCGGCGGTATTCGACCTCCTGGGTCTCCTCGTCCGGCGCCTGCGGGTTGTCCATGAACACGAACTCGGTACGCAGCAGGCCGACGCCTTCCGCGCCCAGCTCCACGGCTTTCGCCGCACCGGCGGTGTCGCCGAGGTTGGCGCAGACTTCCACGGCATGGCCGTCGCGGGTCACCGCCGGTTCATGGCGGCGCGCCTCGGCCTGCTCGGCCCGGCGCTGGCGCAGGTCGCGCTGGGTTTCGGCGGCCTGCAGCGTCTGCGCATCCGGCGAAATCGTCAGCTCGCCCTTGTCGCCATCGAGCAGCAAGGCGGTGCCGGACTCCAGCGCCAGCACGCTTTCCCCAGCGCCCACCAGCGCCGGAATCCCAAGTGCGCGGGCGATGATTGCACTGTGGGAGGTGGCGCCGCCGCGTGCGGTGACGATGCCGGCGACGCGTTCTGGGTCGAGCCGCGCCACGTCCGACGGGCCGACTTCGTCCATCACCAGGAGGTAGGGTTCGCCGGGCTCCACCGCGCTCTCGACGCCGCACAGGCGCGCCAGCACTCGCCGGCCGATGTCGCGCAAGTCCGCCGCACGCTCGGCCAGCAGCGCGTCGCGCAGGGCTTCCTGCTGGCCGGCCACACGTTCGATCACCTGGCTCCAGGCCGCTTCGGCGCTGGCGCCTTCGACCAGGCGCGCCTGCACCTCGTCGAGCAGTTCGGGGTCATCCAGCAGCGCCTGGTGAGTGGCGAAGATGTCGCGGATCGCCTTGACCTGGCTGCGTTCCAGCAGCGTTTCGATTTCCCGGCCGATGGCCGTGCGCGCCTCGTCCAGCCGGCGGCGTTCGGCTTCCGGCGACTCGCCGCGCGCGGCGAACTCGAAGGCCCGAGCGACCTGCACATAAGCCGGCCCATGGGCGATCCCCGGCGAGGCGGGAATCGCCTGCAGCTGCGCGCCCGCTTCGGGGGCTCGCATCGCCGGCAGCTCCTGCTCGTCCTGCTGAACGCTTTCGGCGACCAGCTCGACGATTTCCGGCAGCGGCTCGACCTCTTCGCCCAGGCCCTGCTCCACCGCCGCGCGTACGGCGGCCAGCGCGGCCTCGGCGATCTCCGGCTCGGCGAAGAACTCCAGCATCTGCCCACGCCGCGCACCAAGGCTGAGCAGCTTGCTCAGGCTGCGGATCGACACGGCAGCGCCATCGCCCTCGGCGATCCGCACGCGGATTTCTCCGACGAAATCCCGCGCCAGCAGCATCAACACCTGCGCTGGGCGGGCGTGCAGGCCATGGGGATTGGCCAGCGGTACACGGATGCTCGGCCAGTCCACCGGCAATTCGCCGCCCAGGGCTTCCAGCACCGCACGCACAGACGTGCTGCTCGCCAACTCGGCGGCGCGGCCATCGACCAGCAGATCGCCGAGACGCCCCAGCACGTCGGTATGCGCATCGCCCTGGCGAGCCAGGCAGAACAGCCCGCGCACCGGCTGCCCGGCATGGCTCAGCTCGCGTGCAGGGGTGACGAAGACGAGGCCGGGTCGCGTGACGCACTGTTCGCTGTCCTGCCACCAGAGCCCCGCGCCCAGGGGCAACGCTTCCTGATCGTGCAAGGCGGCGGCGAAGCCGGGGACGACGCAGCCGGCTTTCTTCAGGCGACGCGCGCCGACCAGGGCCAGCTCGTCGAAATCCTCAGCCGCGACGCCGAGCCCCACCAGTTGCTCGTCGAACAGCAAGGGTTGCGGCGCCCCGCCCTGCAGCAGGCGCAGCAGGTCGTCGGGCTTCTGCGCCGCACGCAGCGCCGCCTCCACTTCGCCATCGCCCAGCGCTCGGGTGAGCAGCTGCAGCAGGCGCAGGTGCTCGTCGGACTTCGCCGCAATGGCGATGGCCAGGTGCACGGTCTGCCCGTCGCCCCAGTGCACGCCCTCGGGGAAGTGCAGCAGGCGCACGCCGGTGCGTTGCACCAGGTGGCGCGTTTCCGGGGTGCCGTGGGGAATGGCGATGCCCTGTCCAAGGTAGGTGGAGCCTTGCGCCTCGCGGGCTTGCAGGCCGGCCAGGTAGCCCGTCGCGACCAGTCCATCGTCTTCGAGGGCGGCGCCGAGCATGGCCAGGGCGGCCTGCTTGTCGGCAGCGCGCTGGCCCATGCGGACCTGCTGCGCGTTGAATTCGAGCATCGCTTGTCTCCTCACCGGCGTTCGCGCGTGCCGGCGCTGGGGCGGTTATCCGCTTGTACGGTGATCAGCTTAGAGGTTGCGGCGCAGGAACAGGGTTCAGGCAATACTGCGTGCGCAATGCTGAATCGTTTCACCTATTGAGACTGGCACGTTACTCGATAATGCGTGATCCTTGAAGCCCCCAATTGTCGGCAGCATTCCGCGTTGAAACTCAGTGATATCGCCCGCCTGGCCGGTGTTTCGGTCACCACCGCCAGCTATGTGATCAATGGCAAGGCCATCCAGCGCCGCATCAGCGCCGCCACGGTGGAGCGCGTGCGCGCGGTGATCGAGGAGCATGGCTATCACCCGGACCAGCAGGCCGCCAGCCTGCGCCGCGGGCAAACCCGCACCCTGGGCTTCGTCCTGCCGGACCTGGAGAACCCCAGCTACGCCAAGCTCGCCAAGTTGCTCGAACAGGGCGCGCGCGCGCGAGGCTACCAGTTGCTGATCGCCTGCTCCGACGACGAGCCGGACACCGAGCGCCAGGTGCTCAACCTGTTCCGCGCGCGCCGCTGCGACGCGCTGATCGTCGCCAGTTGCCTGCCCGCCAGCGACGATAGCCACCAGCGCCTGCAAGCGGCCGGCGTGCCGGTGGTCGCCGTGGACCGCCAGCTCGACCCGCAGCGCTTCTGCTCGGTGGTGAGCGACGACCGCGACGCCTGTCAGCGCCTCACCGCCAGCCTGCTCAAACCGGTGCCGCGCAACATTGCCCTGCTCGGCGCGCGACCGGAACTGATCATTTCCCAGGAGCGCGCCGCGGGCTTTCGCAGCGCACTGCGCGAGTACAAGGGACAAGTGCTGATCGAGCACGGCGAGACCTTCAGCCGCGCCTGCGGCCGTCGCCTGATGGAAGACCTGCTGGCCAGCCAGGGCCAATTGCCGGAGGCGCTGATCACCACCTCCTACGTGCTGCTCGAAGGCGTCTTCGACGTGCTCCAGGGGCTGCCCAGCGGCTGGCCGGTCAACCTGCGCATCGCCACCTTCGGCGATACGCAGCTGCTGGACTTCGTGCCACTGAAGGTCAACGCCATTTCCCAACAGCACGCGCTGATCGCCGAGCGCGCGCTGGACCTGGCGCTGGCCGCCATCGAGCAGAACAGCTACACGCCCGGCGTGCATCCCATCCCGCGCAATCTCAAGCTGCGTACGGAGTGAGCCGATGCGCCTGATCGACACCCACAACCATCTCGACTGCGCGGACTTCGAGCAGGACCGCGCCGCCGTGCTGCAGCGCAGCCGGGAGCTGGGTGTGGAGCGACAGGTGCTGCTGGGGGTGTTCCGCGAGAACTGGGAGGACGTCTGGAAGCTGGTGGAACAGGAGCCCGACCTGTATGCCGCCCTGGGTCTGCATCCGATCTACCTGGCGCGACACCGGCCGGAACATCTCACCGCGCTGCGCGAGTGGTTGCAGCGCCTCGCCGGTCACCCGAAGCTCTGCGCGGTGGGCGAGATCGGCCTGGACTATTACCTGGAAGACCTCGACCGCGACGGCCAGCAGGCCATCTTCGAGGAACAGCTGCGCATCGCCATCGATTTCGAGCTGCCGGTGCTGCTGCACGTGCGCCGCGCCCACGCGGCGATGATCGCCACGCTCAAGCGCTACAAGCCCAGGCGCCAGGGCATCATCCACGCCTTCGCCGGCAGCCGCGAGGAAGCCCGCGAATACCTCAAGCTGGGCTTCCGCCTGGGCCTGGGCGGCGCGCCGACCTGGCCGCAGGCCAACCGCCTGCGCAAGGTGGTGCCGGAGATTCCGCTGGAATCCATCGTGCTGGAGACCGACTCGCCGGACATGGCGCCGTCGATGTACCCCGGCGTGCGCAACAGCCCGGAGCACCTGCCGGATATCTGCGCGGCGCTGGCGGAGCTCAAGGGCATCAGCCCGGAGGATCTGGCCAGGGCCAGCACGCGTAATGCGATGGAATTGTTCGGCTGGCGCTGAACCGCTTTTTTTTTGCGCGCGGGCTCCGGCCCGCTCCTGATCGCGGATGAATCCGCTCCTACGTGAAACGCTGCGCAGGCGCAGCCCACTCCCTGCAGGGAGAGGGTTAGGGAGAGGGAAATCTCCGGCACAAACTCTCAGGGAAAGACAGTTACTCCTACAAGATCATGTTCAGCTGGAGGAGCTTTTCGTAGGAGCGAGCTTGCTCGCGAACAGAGCATATCGGCAGTTCCCCGGGTAAGAGGTTCGCGAGCAAGCTCGCTCCTACAGGGTATGGGCCCGCCGCCAGGTTCCTGAATTCACCGACAAACCGATGCCCGTGAGATGGGGTGCTTCCATGCGACCCACGGGCATCGGCCTGCTGGCGAAAACCTCGTTGCGGGGCGGATCGCAGGGTCCGCCCCGACGCTTGCGGATCAGACGCGGAACGCGCCGATCAGCCGTTTCAGTTCCACCACCTGCCCGGCCAGTTCGCGGCTGGCGCGCTCGGTCTCGCTGGCGCCTTCGGATGTGCGCTCGCCGGCCTGGTTGATCTCGACGATGTTCTGGTCGATGTCATGGGCCACGGCGGTCTGCTGCTCGGCGGCGGCGGCGATCTGCTGGTTCTGGTCGACGATGGCGCCCACCGCCTGGAGGATGTTCTCCAGCGCCTGCTGCACCTTGGCCGACTGGCTGACGGTGCCGTCGGCGGTCTGGTGGCTGCTGCCCATCGCCTTGACCGCCGCGCCCACGCCGTTCTGCAGGCGCGCGATCATCTGCTCGATCTCTTCGGTGGACTGCTGGGTGCGCTTGGCCAAAGTGCGCACCTCGTCGGCCACGACTGCGAAGCCCCTGCCCTGCTCGCCGGCGCGGGCGGCCTCGATGGCGGCGTTGAGCGCCAGCAGGTTGGTCTGCTCGGCGACGCCCTTGATCACGTCCAGCACGCGGCTGATGGAAGCGCTGTCGGCCGCCAGCTGATTGATCACCGCCACCGACTCGTCGATCTCGCCGGCCAGGCGCTGGATGCTGCCCACCTGGGACTCGACCAGGGCGCGGCCGCTGGTGGTTTCCTGATTCACATTGTGCGCACTGCCCACCGCCACAGCGGCGCTGCGTGCAACCTCCTGGGCAGTCGCGGCCATCTGGTTCATCGCCGTGGCGACCTGCTCGATCTGGTTGCGCTGGCCGGCCACCGCCTGGTTGCTCTCGGCGGACACCGACTCCACGCGCACGGTCTGCCGCTCCACTTCGCTGACGGTGCGACCGACCTGCTCGATCAGGTCGTGGATCTTCGACACGGTCTGGTTGAAGGCATCGCCCAGCTCGCCCAGCTCGTCGCGGCTCTGGGCCTGGAAGTTGACGGTCATGTCGCCGGCGGCGACGCGCTCCATCATCTTGCCCAGGCTCTTGAGGGTGGTGCGGGTGGAGACGTAGAAGCCGCCGTAGAGATAGACAATGGAGACGAACACCACCAGCAGGGCGACCACCAGCAGCACCATCTGCCGCTGCTTGCTGGCCAGGCGCTCCTGCAGCGCGCCATCGACGTACTGCAGGACATGGTCGTCCAGGCGGTAGGTCTGCTCCATGGCCTTGCTGACCTGGTCGAAGAATTCGGACCAGGGCATGTCGAGGGTATCAGCCATCACCACCTTGTCCTCGAACAGCTTGCCCATGCTCTTGATGGTTTCGCGGCTGGCCTGGGCATCGGCGGACAACGCGCTCTGCGCGGCGGGGCTGGCGCCGAGGGCGTCCTGCAGCTTGAGACCGTATTCGGCGTGGAGTTTTTCCAGGTCCTGCAGCAGGTCGTCGAGCTTGCCGCTGGTGGAGGAGTTGAGGAACCCCTGCCCCAGCGCACCGGCCCCCATGGTGCGACCCTGGCTGAGAGTCTCGGTGACCTGTGGGGTGCCGGAGGTGATCAGTTCGGCGAGCTGACGCAGGTCGCGGGCGTCGTCCTGGCTCAGGCCCGCCTGGGATACCAGCAGCTTGTTGAACACCTGCACTTCGCTGAGCAGGCGCGCGGCCATGGCCGACTTGCTCTGCAGCGAGCCCTCGGCGTCGACGCCCTTCAGGCTGGCCAGCAGCTCATCGCGCTTGGCGTTGAACTCGGCGATCTGCTCGGCATCCTGGGTGACCGGCTGCAACGCGCCGATCTGCGCCTGCAGGTCCTTGTGCAACTGGCTGATGCGCGAGTCGATGCCGGCGGACTTGTTCGACTGGCCGAGAATGCCGTTGATCTGCAGGAGGTCGTTGTACGACTCGAGATGGCGGCGTACCTGCAGCCCCTCGCCGATCAGCTGCAGGCTTTCGAGCTCCGCGCGGGTGCTGACGAACTGCCCGTAGGAGTCGCGTACCAGGTAGAAGTTGGTAATCAGCATCGGCAGAAAGAACAGCACGCTGATCAGGCTGAACTTCATGCCGAAGCTCAGGCGGTTCATCAGCGCGATGGCCGGATAGAGCACAGTCCTCACGTAAGACGTCTCCTGTTCCCGTTATTGTTATGTCGCTTGTCGGGGATGTGCGGCGCGCCCCTGGACGGGTCGTCGCCACGCGCGCTCACCGGAGCGGCCACCGTCGGGCAGTGGCCGTCACCTCACGCTGGGTTCGATGTGTACCTGATATCGGCGGGGAGTTCTGTAACTTAAGGTTAAAATGCCATCATCGGACCGGCGGTCGCCGGCCCGATTCGCCGCCTCAGAGCAGCAGCGTCCAGATGGCGAAGACGGCGTACCAGAGCACCGCGGAGCGCACCAGCAGCTGCCAGAGGGCGTCCAGGCTGGCGACGCCCTTGGCGCCCAGGCCGCCTTCGTTGAAGTCCTCGGCCACGTATCCGGCACGCGCCAGCAGACGAGCGGCAGGTACGTCCCAGGCCAGCAGGTCGTGCAGCAGGGTGCGGGTGACCGCGACGAAGTTGCCCACCAGGGCGAAGCTCAGCACCAGCGCCCGCGACGGCAGCCAGTCGAAGGCATGTCGCAGTTGCGCGGCGCGCTCGCGCAGTTCCGGCCGGGGAGCCTGCTCGGCGGCGATGGCGAGCAGTCGGTAGGCCAGCGCGGCCACCGGGCCGAGCAGCGCGTACCAGAAGATCACCGCGAAGAACGCCTGGTAGGCCTCCCACACCAGCGTGCCCTGCACCACGGCGAGCAGATCGTCGTCGCCATCGGCCTGCACCTGCACACCCAGGTCGCGCTCGGCGACGTGGTAAGCGGCCTGGGCATCCTCGCGGCGCCAGGCATCGCGGAACGGCCCGATGGCGCGCAGCACATCGCCACGGCCCAGGCTCCAGACCACCACCAGCAACTGCACCGGCAGCGCCAGCAGGCCGTAGGCCACCGGTTCGAGAACGGTCAGCAGCAGGGCCAGCAACAGCAGCGGCGGCAGGATCGCCACCAGCAGGCCGAGCCAGGGCTGCGCCACCAGCGACTTCACGCCGCCCACGGTATCCAGCCAGCCGAGCCACCAGCCATCACGCTGCACCTTTGCGCGCCAGCTGGAGAACTTCTCGACCAGCAGGACCAGCAACAGCACCAGGAAACTCATGTCGGCTCCTTCTTCAGGCCAGCGCCAATATCGGCAAGGTAGCGCGCCCAGTCGAACGACTCGCCGGGGTCGGTCTTGCGTTCGGGGGCGATATCGCAGTGGCCCTGGATGCGCTCCGGAGTGATAGCCGGATACACCTTGCGCAACTGTCGTGTGAGTTGCGCAAGCACCTCGTACTGCTGATCGCTGTAGGGTTCGGTGTCGGTGCCCTCGAGCTCGATGCCGATGGAGAAATCGTTGCAGTTTTCGCGCCCGTCGAAGCGCGACACGCCGGCATGCCAGGCGCGCGAGTTGCAGGAGACGAACTGGAACAGCGAACCGTCGCGCTCGATGAGGAAATGCGCGGAAACCGTCAGGCTGCAGATGCTGGCGAAGTAAGGGTGCTCGTCGGCGTCCAGGCGGTTCTGGAAGAATTCCTGCACCTTGCAGGTGCCGAACTGGCCGGGCGGCAGGCTGATGTTGTGGATGACCAGCAGCGAGACTTCCTCGCCGTCGGGGCGGGCGTTGAAGTTCGGCGAGGGACAGCGCTGGGCGTCGAGGCACCAGCCGGATTCGGGGTCGATCTGCATGGAGACTCCTTGGCAGAGTCCCACTCTAAAGCAGCCGAGGGGGGAAATGAACTCGCTGGCACGCGGCCAGCGGGCTCAGGCGTTTTTCAGGCGACGCAGGTTGCCGATCACCGACTCCAGCGCGCGGTCGAACAGCAGCGCATCGTCGAGCAGGCGCACGGCATTGCGGCGGAACTCGACGGCGAGGCTCATGCGGGTCTTTTCCAGTACCTTCATGCCGGTACGGTTGACGAAGATGTAGCGGCCGCTCGGGCGGATCACCGCAGCCAGCTTGCAGCGCAGCTTGTGCTCTTCGTCTTCCTGGATCTCCACCCAGCTGCCGACGCGCAGCTCATCGACCTTGCGCAGCGACTCGTCGTCATCGGCGAAGGCTTCCTCGGGCTCGACCACGCGTGCCGGCTCCGGCGAGGCGAGGACGATTTCCTCGACCACCGCCACCATGGCCGGCTGAGTGGCAACCGGCGCGACGGCGGCCGGTGCGTCCAGCGGGTCGTCCAGCAGCGGCAGGTCGTCTTCCAGGTCGAGCAGCGGCGCTTCCTCGACCTGCTTGTAGCGCTGGAAGGCCTGCACGTGCAGCCCTTCCAGGCGGCTGAAGAATTCGCCGGTAGAGAACGGATCGAAGGCAGCCGAAGCCAGGCCTTCGCGCAGCGACTTGAGCAGTTGCGGGACCATCTCCAGCAGGCGCAAGCGCGAATCCGGATCCTCGTGGGGTTCAACGCTCCAGATCAGGTCGTCCATGGTCGCCAGGGCGGCTTCCCACTCGCTGGAATGAGTACCGTGCTTCAGGCAGGTGAGCAGCAGGACCTGGCTCCAGGCCTCCTGCAGCAGGCGCACCACCACTTCGGGCAGGGTACGACCGAGCAGGCGCTCGTTGAGCACACCTTCCACCTCCTGGCGGGCCAGCTCGGCGCGGGCGCGGCCTTCCTCGGCATCGCGGGTGCGCTGCTCCAGCAGGTCGCTGCGGCGGCGCTCATCGCCGGTAAAGGAGATGAACTCGTCGAGCAGCTCGGAGAAGATCGCAGGGTCGTCGACGAAGTCATTCAGCAGGCGCATCACCACCTGCTCGATCTTCTGGTACAGGTGGTCGCGCTGGCCATCGGACTGCTCGGCCCAGCCCAGGGCGGCCGAGGCGATCTCGTTGAGCAGGCGACGCGCAGGGTGGCTGCCGCGGCTGAAGAAGGTCTTGTCGAGGACCGCGACCTTGAGCATGGGGATCTGCATGCGGCCGATCAGGGCCTTGAGCGAATCCGGCAGGGTGCGGTCGTCGAGGATGAACTCGAAGAGCATGGAGACGAGGTTGATGACGTCCTCGTCCACCTGGCCGACCACGCGGGAACGGCCGCTCTTGCTGCTGACGCGGGTCAGCAGGTGATCCAGGTGCTGGCGCACGTCGATCTCGTCGATGCTCTGCGCCGGCAGGTGCGACTGCAGATGGGACAGCAGGCGCATCAGGTCATTGCTGGAAATCGGCACCGCGTCGGCCGGCATCGGTCGCGACGGAGCGGCGCTGCCGCGAACCTCGGAGAGCAGATCGCGCAGGGCAGCGAAGGCGGCCTGGCTATCGGCGTCCATGTACTGGCCGGCGGGTTGCGCGCCCGTTTCAGTGGCGGCGACGGTCGGCGCCGCGCCCTGGCTGGCCACGGTGCGTTGCGGCGGGCGACGCAGCGGAACGGATTTCAACTCCGGCAACACGCCCAGGGCGATCAGGGTCTGGTTGGCTTCCGCGTACAGGTGCTCGGCATCGGCCAGCACGTATTTCTCGAAGAGCTTGAGAATGATCAGCTTGACCTTGATCTCCACGCCCAGGCCACGGCAGGCCTCGAGGAAGGCTTCGCAGAGCTGGCGCGGACCGAGCGGGTTGTTCTTGTCCTCGACCTTCTTGCTGACCAGGGTGTTGAAACGCGTAGTGAGGTGCGTGAGGGCGACGCCGTCGCGGCTCATCACCTTGGCGACCATGGCATCCAGGGCGACGGACTCTTCCAGCTCGTCGTTCTGCACCAGGGTGAGATTCTCGTAGGAGACCGTATCCAGCACCGGCGCGCGGCCGATTTCATACTGGTTCAGGTTGGCGAAGCTTTCGAAGACCTTCTGCAGGAAGCCACGCTCGATGCCCTTGCGCTTGAGACGGAGGTCGCGCATCGCTTCGAAGTACGCGCTCTGTTCGGCATTGTTGGCGGCGCGATCGGCCATCTCGAACAGGGTATCGTCGGCGTTATCGAACAGGGCCTGCATGGCGTGACGCAGCTGGACGGCGACCTTGTCGCGGACAGCGACCAGCCCCGCCGGAACACGTCCAGCGAAAGAAGTCTGCGATTTTTCCGTGGCCGACTTGTTCAGCGGCACTACGTTCGCGTCGTTCTGCATCGCAAGTCTCCTGCCGTCAGACCCAGCTGGCGGCACCAACAGTCATCGAAGCGTCATCCGTAACGTCAATTTAGTGGCGTCAAAAAGCGGAAAGGTTCAACGTCATTATAGGGAAGCTTCTTACACAACCAAGAGACATTTCACGCATTCTTGAAGAAATTCACACAGAGATAGCCACCGTCCGTCAGACAAATCGCACGGCAGTCCAAAAAACTGCCACGCCTCCCCGCCTCGCCTCCCCGCCCGTATAATCCCGCCACTGCGAACAGGAGCCCTCCATGCCGAACCTCACCCTCGCCGAGCTTTCCGCGGAAATCCAGGCCAACGTCCGCGCCGCCCTGGCCGAAGACGTCGGCAGCGGCGACATCACCGCCCAGCTGATTCCCGCCGAGCGCGACGCCAGCGCCCGCATCATCACCCGCGAAAATGCCACCATCGCCGGCACCGCCTGGGTCGACGAGGTGTTCCGCCAGGTCGATCCGCGCGTGCAGGTGAAATGGCAGGTCCGCGACGGCGAGCAGGTCAGCGCCGACCAGACCCTGTTCACCCTGGAAGGCCCGGCTCGCGCCTTGCTGACCGGCGAGCGCAGCGCGCTGAACTTCCTCCAGCTGCTCTCCGGCACCGCCACCCGCGCCCGTCACTATGCCGACCTGGTCGAAGGCACCGGCGTGAAGCTGCTCGACACCCGCAAGACCCTGCCCGGCCTGCGCCTGGCGCAGAAGTACGCGATCACCTGCGGCGGCTGCCATAACCACCGCATCGGCCTGTACGACGCCTTCCTGATCAAGGAAAACCACATCGCCGCCTGCGGCGGCATCGCCCAGGCCATCGACGCCGCCCACCGCATCGCGCCCGGCAAGCCGGTGGAAATCGAAGTGGAAGACCTGGACGAGTTGCGCAAGGCACTCGACGCCGGCGCCGACATCATCATGCTCGACGAGCTGAGCCTGGACGACATGCGTACCGCCTTCGCCCTCACCTCCGGTCGCGCCAAGCTGGAAGCCTCCGGCGGCATCACCGAGAGCACCCTGCGCACCATTGCGGAGACCGGCGTGGACTACATCTCCATCGGCACCCTGACCAAGGACGTCAAGGCACTGGATCTGTCGATGCGACTGAGCCTGTAATCCCCTGACAGGCGCGCCTGTCCTCCCTCGCCTACGCTTCTAGCCAAGCGCCTGAATTCTCTCAGGCGCTTTCCTACAGCTGGCGAAAGGAGGCACTGGCGCAATGGCGGGCAAGATTCTGCTGACCGGGGGCTGCGGCTATATCGGCTCCCATATCTGTCTGGAACTGATCGAGCAGGGGTATCAGCCTGTCGTGCTCGACAACCTGAGCAACAGCTCGCCAATCCCGCTGCAGCGCATCGAGCAGCTCACCGGCCAGAGCATTCCCTTCGTCAAGGGCGATGTCCGCGACGAAGCCATCCTCGACCGGTTGTTCAGCGAGTACCACATCGACGCGGCGATCCACCTCGCCGGCGTCAAGTCCGTAGCCGAATCGGTGGCCGACCCCATCGCCTACTACCAGATCAATTTCACCGGCACCGTCACGCTTTGCCAGGTCATGCAGCGCCATGGCGTGAAGCGCTTCATCTATAGCTCCTCGGCCACCGTCTACGGTCTGGCAGCACAAAGCCCGATCCGCGAGGACGCCCCCACCGGCCCGGTCAGCCCCTACGGCCAGTCCAAGCTGATGGCGGAAATCGCCCTGCGCGACATCGCCCACGCCGACCCGCAGTGGACCATGGCCATCCTGCGCTACTTCAACCCGGTCGGCGCACACGCCAGCGGGCGCATCGGCGAAGACCCCAACGGCATTCCCAACAACCTGATGCCCTATGTGTCCCAGGTCGCCACCGGCAAGCAGCCCTTCATCCGCGTATTCGGCAACGACTACCCGACCCCGGACGGCACCGGCGTGCGCGACTACCTGCACGTCGTCGACCTGGCCAACGCCCACCTCAGCGCCCTGCGCTGGCTGGACGGCGCCAGCGGCGCGAAGACCTTCAACATCGGCACCGGCCGTGGCTACAGCGTGCTGGAAATCATCCGCGCTTATGAAAAGGCCTGCGGCCGCGAATTGCCCTTCCAATTCCTCCCCCGCCGCGACGGCGACATCGCCAGCTACCACGCCGACCCGACGCTGGCCGGCCAGGAACTGCACTGGACCGCCCCCCGCGACATCGAAGACATGTGCCGCGACGCCTGGAACTGGCAGAGCCAGAACCCCAGCGGCTACGCCTGATTTTTCTTCGGCCCGGAAAACAAAAAGCCCCGCTCGAAAGCGGGGCTTTTTGCTGAAGATGGTGCCGGTAAGAGGAATCGAACCCCCGACCTTCTCATTACGAATGAGCTGCTCTACCGACTGAGCTACACCGGCGGCGGGCAGGAATCTAACACTCAAACAAACTGAACTTCAAGCAGACCGAAATACGCCTAGTTACAACAGTTCAACTGCGTTCGAATCAGCAATTTTGAGAAATGAGCCCCAAAACAAGAACGCCCCGCAGCTGGCAGGGCGTTCTTATCAAGCATTAAGAGAGCTGAACTGCTCTCTTATTTGCAGCTGCCCGGCATCCAGTTGGTCGGGGTACCGGTGCATGCCCAGCTTTGAATCTGGCCAGCGCTGGCGAGGGGGGTCGGAGTCAACAGAACCTGAACGGCAGTACCGTTTACGTTGCCGCTTGCAGTGATTACGCCGTCAGCGTCCACAGCTACGCCAGTAACGAACTGAGTAGTAGTAGTGCTGGAGCAAGTGGTGAAGTCGGCGTTAGCCAGGGTCTGTGCAGACTGGTTGATTTCAGAGACACAGGTGCGAGCGCCGCTGGCAGCCAGGACAACCTCAGATACACGGGCCTTGGCGGTGTAATCCTGATAGGCCGGCAGTGCGATGGCGGCCAGGATGCCGATGATCGCAACCACGATCATCAGTTCGATCAAGGTAAAGCCTTTTTGAGCTTTCATAGTTCTCTCCAGTTTTTTGAGAAGAGGTCGTAGGACCTGATTCTGGAGAAAGCAGCTTCCATGCCAGATTCCTTTTAGGCCGTCTTCTGCGGCAGCTGTAGGACTAACAAGAAATTACCCGTACGTTTTTTCGCAGCAAGTGACAAATTTCGGCACTCGAAATAACGCGGTTTGGCTCCACCGAGCATCTACGATATAAGGCATGCAATACATCATTCGGCCATCTTTCGTATGAACGAACAAGTCGTGCTCTCTGGGCTCGCCCGTCAACTGGTGCACTCCGAGCTACTGGATGAGAAAAGTGCGCAGCAGGCGCAACTGCAGGCGCAACGGAACAAGCTGTCGCTGGTCACCTACCTGGTGCAGAACAAGCTGGTGAAGAGCCGGCCGTTGACGGAGTTGGCTGCTGATCAGTTTGGCGTCGCCTATTGCGACCTTTCCAGCATCGATCGTGATGCAATTCCGAAGGAACTCGTCAGCGAAAAGCTGATCCGTCAGCACCGCGTGCTCCCCCTCTGGCGGCGGGGCAACAAGTTGTTTGTGGGGCTTTCCGACCCGACCAACCATCAGGCGATTACCGACGTCCAGTTCAGCACAGGCCTGACCACCGAAGCCATCCTCGTCGAGGACGACAAACTTGGCGAGATGATCGAGAAGATCTTCGAAAGCACCACCGGCGGCCTGGACGACCTTGGTGACGTGGACCTCGAAGCGCTCGACATCGAAAGCGGTAATGCCGAACCCAAAGAAGATGGCGCTGGCGAGGCCGCAGACGATGCCCCAGTGGTCCGCTTCGTCAATAAGATGCTGCTGGACGCTATCAGGGGTGGCTCATCCGACCTGCACTTCGAGCCTTACGAGAAGATCTACCGAGTGCGCTTCCGTACCGACGGCATGCTGCATGAGGTCGCCAAACCACCGATCCAGCTGGCCAGCCGTATTTCCGCACGCCTGAAGGTAATGGCGGGCCTGGACATCTCCGAGCGCCGCAAACCCCAGGACGGGCGCATCAAGATGCGTGTCTCCAAGACCAAGTCCATCGACTTCCGGGTCAACACCCTGCCCACGCTCTGGGGCGAAAAGATCGTGATGCGTATCCTCGACTCGTCCAGCGCGCAGATGGGAATCGATGCGCTGGGTTACGAAGAGGCGCAGAAGCAGCTCTATCTAGAGGCGCTCAAGCAGCCGCAAGGCATGATCCTCGTCACGGGCCCGACCGGCTCAGGCAAGACGGTATCGCTGTATACCGGCATCAATATTCTCAACACCCCCGACATCAACATCTCCACGGCGGAAGACCCTGTGGAGATCAACCTGGAAGGCATCAACCAGGTCAACGTCAACCCCAAGCAAGGCATGGACTTTGCCCAGGCGCTTCGCGCCTTCCTGCGTCAGGACCCGGACGTGATCATGGTTGGTGAGATCCGAGACCTGGAAACCGCCGAAATTGCTATCAAGGCGGCGCAGACCGGTCACATGGTGATGTCCACGCTGCACACCAACAGCGCTGCGGAAACCCTGACGCGCTTGCTGAACATGGGAGTCGCCGCCTTCAACCTGGCAACATCCACCAACCTCATCATTGCCCAGCGCCTGGCTCGCAAACTCTGCCCGCACTGCAAGAAGGAACACGAGGTTCCGCGGGAAGCCCTGCTCCATGAAGGTTTCCCGGAAGAAAAGATCGGCACGTTCAAACTATATTCGCCGGTCGGGTGTGAGAATTGCAAGGGCGGATACAAGGGACGCTTGGGTATTTATGAAGTGGTTAAAATCACGCCTGCCCTGCAGCGGATTATCATGGAGGAAGGCAACTCCATTCAGATCGCCGAACAGGCCCGCAAAGAAGGCTTTAACGATCTGCGCACTTCGGGACTACTGAAAGCCATGCAAGGCATCACCAGCCTCGAAGAAGTCAACCGCGTGACCAAGGATTAATCCATGGCGGATAAAGCATTGAGGACCAGTGTCTTCTCCTGGGAAGGTACTGATCGCAAGGGCGGGAAGGTCAAAGGGGAGCTTTCCGGGACCAATACGGCGCTGGTCAAGGCCCAACTGCGCAAGCAGGGGATCAACCCGACCAAGGTTCGCAAGAAAGGCATCTCGCTGTTCAGCAAGGGCAAGAAAATCAAGCCCCTGGACATCGCCCTGTTCACCCGGCAGATGGCGACCATGATGGGCTCCGGGGTCCCGTTGCTGCAATCGTTCGACATCATCGGCGAAGGCTTCGACAACCCGAACATGCGCAAGCTGGTGGATGAGATCAAGCAGGAGGTTGCTGCCGGTAACAGCCTGGCCAACTCCCTGCGCAAGAAGCCCCTGTATTTCGATGACCTTTACTGCAACCTGGTCGATGCAGGCGAGCAGTCCGGTGCGCTGGAAACCTTGCTGGATCGTGTAGCAACTTATAAGGAAAAGACCGAGTCACTGAAGGCAAAGATCAAGAAGGCAATGACCTATCCTATCGCGGTAGTCGTCGTTGCGATCATCGTTTCCGCGATCCTGCTGATCAAGGTAGTCCCTCAGTTCCAGTCGGTATTCTCCAGTTTCGGAGCCGAACTCCCAGCGTTCACGCGAATGGTCATTTCAATTTCCGAAGTGCTGCAACAGTGGTGGTTCATCGTTCTGATTGGATTGTTTGTAGTGGCCTTCACCCTTCGCAGCTTCCATCGTCGATCGGAGAAATTCCGCGACAGCGTGGATCGTGGGGTGCTGAAGGTGCCGGTGGTGGGCGACATCATCTACAAGTCGGCGGTGGCGCGCTACGCCCGTACTTTATCCACTACCTTCGCCGCTGGCGTCCCATTGGTAGAAGCCTTGGATTCAGTTTCGGGAGCGACCGGCAACGTGGTCTTCCGCAATGCCGTGAACAAGATCAAACAGGACGTCTCTTCCGGTACACAGCTGAACTTCTCCATGCGTACCACCGGCGTATTCCCCAGCATGGCCGTGCAAATGGCAGCAATCGGTGAGGAGTCAGGCTCCCTCGATAACATGCTCGACAAGGTAGCCAACTACTACGAAGAAGAAGTCGACAACGCCGTCGATAACCTGACCACCCTGATGGAACCCATGATCATGGCCGTTCTGGGTGTGTTGGTGGGCGGCCTGATCATCGCCATGTACCTGCCGATCTTCCAACTGGGCAACGTCGTATAACCCATGTCCGTGACTAACTTCCTGGCCAGCACCCCGCTGGCCTTTGTTTTATGCGTCACCCTCCTCGGCCTGTTGGTCGGCAGCTTCCTCAACGTGGTCATTCATCGCCTGCCGCGGATGATGGAGCTCGACTGGCAGCAGCAGGCGCAGGAAACCCTGGGGCTGCCGGAGGGTGAGAAGCGTCCGACCTACAACCTGATCCTGCCGAACTCCCAATGCCCGCACTGCGCCCACGAGATCAAGCCCTGGGAGAACATCCCGGTGGTCAGCTGGCTGGCGCTGGGCGGCAAGTGTTCGTCCTGCAAGGCGCCGATCAGCAAGCGTTACCCGTTGGTGGAGCTGGCCTGCGGCGTGCTGTCGGCCTTCATCGCCTGGCATTACGGCTTCGGCTGGCAGGCCGGGGCGATGCTGCTGCTGACCTGGGGTCTACTGGCGATGAGCATGATCGATGTCGATCATCAGCTGTTGCCGGACGCCCTGGTGCTGCCGCTGCTCTGGCTGGGGCTGATCGTTAACCATTTCGGGTTGTTCACCAACCTAGGCGATGCGCTCTGGGGCGCGGTGTTCGGCTACCTCAGCCTGTGGTCGGTGTACTGGCTGTTCAAGCTGATCACCGGCAAGGAAGGCATGGGTTACGGCGACTTCAAGCTGCTGGCCATGCTCGGCGCCTGGGGTGGCTGGCAGGTGCTGCCGCTGACCATCCTGTTCTCGTCGCTGGTGGGCGCGGTGCTGGGCGTGATCATGCTGCGCCTGCGTAACGCCGAAACCAGTACGCCGATCCCCTTCGGCCCCTATCTGGCCATCGCCGGCTGGATTGCGCTGCTCTGGGGTGATCAAATAACCGCGACCTATCTGCAGTTCGCCGGTTTCCGCTAGCCTTCTCCTGCGCCGAATCTCTTCGGCGCATCTGGACGGCCAGCGGGCCGGCTGAAGGAGAACGATGAAACCCTGGATTCTGGGCCTCACCGGCGGCATCGGCAGCGGCAAAAGCGCCGCCGCCGAGCATTTCGCCTCGCTGGGCATCCACATGGTCGACGCCGACCACGCCGCGCGCTGGGTGGTGGAACCTGGCCGTCCTGCCCTGGCGAAGATCGTCGAACGCTTCGGCGACGCCATGTTGCTGCCGGACGGCCAGCTCAACCGCGCCGCCCTGCGCGAGCGCATCTTCAAGGCCGAAGACGAGCGCCGCTGGCTGGAGCAATTGCTGCACCCGCTGATCGGCCAGGAGATCGCCAGTAACCTGGCCCTGGCGCAATCGCCCTACGCCATCCTGGTCTCGCCGCTGCTGGTGGAGTCCGGCCAGCACCGCATGACCCAGCGCGTGCTGGTGGTGGATACCCCCGAACACCTGCAACTGGAGCGCACCATGCGCCGCGACCAGGTGTCCGAAGAACAGGTCCGCTCGATTCTCAAGGCCCAGGCCTTGCGCGAGGACCGACTCAAGCACGCGGACGACGTGCTGCTCAACGATGGCGACCTCAGCCACCTGCACCAGCAGGTCGAGCGTCTGCATCAGTTCTATCTAGGCCTGCGTGGAGGACAACCATGAGCCAACCCCTGACCGTGGAATGCCCGACTTGTGGCGCCCCCGTGGAGTGGAGCGCCAAGAGCGAGTTCCGCCCCTTCTGTTCTCACCGCTGCAAGCTGATCGATCTCGGCGCCTGGGCCGCCGAGGATCACGCCATCCCCGGCGACAACCTCGAGGATGAACTGTTCTCCGGGGATCTCGATAAACCGCGCGGGCATTGACCCGAAAAAAAGCCGCCCCAAAGGCGGCTTTTTTCTGCGCCCTCCCCTGCGGCGGCAGGACTCCTGGTAGAAGCGAGCTTGCTCGCGAACCGTCCGAGTACCAGGCTTTCCCGCCGAAAAGAGCGTTCGCGAGCGAGCTCGCTCCTACAGAAAAGCGAAGCCCTACGGCTTGAGGTCACGGCCGCATGAAAGCGTAGTCCCGTTCCTCATCCAGGTTGTCAGCGAGGAAGTGCAGTTCGTGGCCCAGGTCTTCCTGGGTGCGGACCTGCGCATTGGCCTGCACCACGGCACTGAGCAGCGCACGCACGGCCAATTGCGGGTCCTGCCCCGCCGCTTCGGCTTCGATCAGCAGTTCGTGGAGGCGTTGTTCGGCCCAGCTGTGAATGCTCATCGGCTATCTCCTTGCGAGTGGGGGCCAAGCTTCCCTGATCCTAGGACGTTTCCGAACTGACCTGGATCAAACCGCCGAAGCCATGGGCCTCGCAGATGGCCGAACATCAGCGCGATTCATCGTCGTCCTTCCACGGCGCCTGCAGGTAGCGCGTGCGGTTGAAGGTTTCCAGCCAATCCGGATAGAAGACCACCAGCCCGGTGACGATGGTGCCGTTGATGAACGCCTCGGGGAACATGATCAGCCAGAGGTAGCCGATGAAGTCCTCGATCCACGGCGGCATCGGGAATACGCCGTCCATCCACAGCAGCGCGAGACCCAGCAGCAGGCTGCACAGCGCCGCGAGGGCCGCGGGGAAGAAGCCCGAACAGAAGATGTAGACGAACAGGTTTCGCGGCTGCCGACGCTCGACGAAGATCGCCGCCAGCTCGGTGATGACGACCGGAATCAGCACCAGCAGGATGCCGTTGACGCCGATGGCTGCCCAGTCCTGCCGGCCGATGGCGCACAGCCCCAGTTGCGCAACCAAACCGACCAGCACCGCCAGCGGCCAGTCCAGCAGCAGGGTCACGGCGGTCATTCCGATGAAGTGGAAGGACACCCCGGAAGCAAAATCGCGCCGCACCAGCCAGAGCAGGAACAAACCGAGCATGGTGCCGAACACCAGGTGCTGGCGGCGGAAGTCGCTGACCAGTTCCAGCCAGGGCGCGCGCCAGATAGCCCAGGCGACGATGGGCAGATAGATGGCCCAGCCGATCTCCAGGGTTTCCGCTGACAGCAGCTGCGCGGAGATCACGGTGCGCCTCGCTCCAGCGCCTCGCGCAGGATTTCAGCCGAATTGAACTGATCAGTCGCAATGACCTTGCCCTGGTCCAGTTGCAGCCAGGTCACGGCCTCTGCCTGGGCCGGGAAGCGATTGGCCACGCGCGGCTCGCGGTCGAGCAGCACGCGGTAGGAGTAGTCGCGCATCGCGGGGATGGCGAACAGCTTGGAGATGGGCGCCGGCATGCGGCTGATGTCCGCGACGAAGGCGGCGTGGCGCGCTTCGAGATAACCGGCCGGGCGCTCCGCCAGCGCTGCTTTCACCAGCTTCGAACCGGCCATGTCGTGGGCGACCAGCAGCACCTTGAGGTCGGCGTTGGCCGTGTAAGGTTGGTCGAACTGGTCCAGCAGCGTCCAGCCGATGGCCGGCGACTCCTGCGCCACCGCCAGGCTCGTCAGGACCATCAATAACAACCCGCCCAGCACTCGTCTCACGCTTCCCCCTGCCCGGAACCGCCAATGATTGGCAACAGTCTACACCGGCATCGGCGCCCGCCTGCAGTTGCCAGCAACTATGCTTGAGGCATGAACGAGACCGACTATCTGCGCCTGCTGACACGCCAGGCGGAACAGGCCAACGACTTCCTCTCCAACTCGCGCAAGTGGGAACGCGAGTGCTGGGCCTGCCAGCGCCTGCTGCAAGCGCTGAAGGTGCCGTATCGCCAGGAAGACTTCATCGCGCCCACCCAGCAGCCGCCGGACGTGCTGTTCCGCGACGCCACCTTCGAGGTGTTCTTCGTTCTTGACCAGGGGCGCCGGCTCAACGAGGAGTGGAAGGAAGAGCTGCTGCGCCGGCGCATGGCGCAGAGCCTCAACCAGTTGATCCGCCGCGAGCAGCGGCCACGGCGGATTCCCTGTGCGGAACTGCAGGCGCGCCTGGCGCCGACGCTGCGCAAGAAGGCGCACAACTACACCGAGCGCGGCATCGACCCGCGCGAGCTGGACCTGCTCGCCTTCGTCAGCCTCAAGCGCGAAACGCCGGACTTCAACACGCCCTTTCCGCCGCCTACCGAGTACCTGCGCCAAGGGTGGCGCTCGCTGTCGGTGGTCGGGCCAACCTTCGCCCGCGTGCTGTTCGCTCACAGTGACGCGCCGGATTTCCTGCGCGGCAGCCTGGGCCGCAGCATCCTCTTCGACATGGGCGTCGGCCTGTAAATAGGCGCCGACGCAAAGCGGCATTGATCGGCGGCGCATTGAGAGGCCGCCCAAGCCCTACTAGAATGCTCGACATTATAAACGGAGGCCGCCCATGCCCAGTCGCCTGAGCCCCGAAGACCAGCAGAAGGTCGATCAGTACCTCAGCTCTCCCGTCCACCAGGTCCAACGCGCGCCGTTCAAGCCCTGGCTGATGATGGGAGCCTTGCTCGCTGTGGTCATCGCCCTGGGTTTGCTGAGCCGCCTCCTGGCCTACCTTGCGTGAGCGCCGTGCCGCCACGGGCCGATACAGGATTCCTTAAGCTATGAGAATGCACCATGTCCCATCGTATCGTGATCGTCGGCGGCGGCGCCGGCGGGCTGGAGCTCGCGACCCGTCTCGGCCGCACCCTGGGTAAAAAAGGCAAGGCGCGCATTACGCTCGTTGACGCCAACCTCACCCACATCTGGAAACCCCTGCTGCACGAAGTCGCCGCCGGCTCGCTCAACTCCTCCGAGGATGAGCTGAACTACGTCGCCCAGGCGAAATGGAACCACTTCGAATTCCAGCTCGGCCGCCTCACCGGCCTGGACCGCGCGGGCAAGCGCATCCAGCTCGCCGCCACGCTCGATGAGCAGGGCGAAGAGCTGGTGCCGGCGCGCAGCCTGGAGTACGACACCCTGGTCCTGGCCATCGGCAGCACCACCAATGACTTCGGCACCCAGGGCGCCGCGGATCACTGCATCTTCCTGGATACCCGCGAGCAGGCCGAGCGCTTCCACAAGCTGCTGCTGACCCACTACCTGCGCGCCCACGCCGGGCAGGACAAGGACGACCAGATCAGCGTCGCCATCGTTGGCGCCGGGGCCACGGGCGTCGAACTGTCGGCCGAGCTGCACCACGCCGCACAGGAGCTGGCCGCCTATGGCCTGACCGGCATCCAGCCGCAGAACATGCGCATCACCCTGATCGAGGCCGGTCCGCGCGTGCTGCCGGCGCTGCCCGAGCGCATCAGCCAACCGGTGCACCAGACGCTGGAGAAACTCGGCGTGCGCGTGCTCACCGGTTCGGCGGTGCAGGAAGTGACCGCCGAAGGCCTGCGCACGGCGGTGGGCGAGTTCATTCCGGCGAGCCTGAAGGTCTGGGCGGCGGGCATCCGCGCGCCGAGCCTGCTCAAGGACATCGACGGCCTGGAAACCAACCGCATCAACCAACTGGTGGTCCGCCCTACCCTGCAGACCACCCGCGACGACAACGTCTTCGCCTTCGGTGACTGCGCCGCCTGCCCCATGGGCGATGGCAGCGAACGCAGCGTGCCGCCGCGCGCCCAGGCCGCACACCAGCAGGCTTCGCTGCTGGCCAAGGCCATCGTCGCGCGCCTGGAAGGCAAGCCGCTGCCGGAGTACCGCTACACCGACTATGGCTCGCTGATCTCGCTGTCGCGCTTCAGTGCTGTTGGCAACCTGATGGGCAACCTGATGGGCAGCGTGAAGCTCGAAGGCTGGCTGGCGCGGATGTTCTACGTGTCGCTGTACCGCATGCACCAGGTGGCGCTGTACGGGCCGTTCCGCACCGCGCTGCTGATGATCGCAGACCGCATCGGGCGCAGTACGGAGCCGCGGTTGAAGCTGCATTGATCGGCTAGCGATCGCGGACGGAGTCCGCTCCTACGCGCAAGGCGGTGCCTGACCGGTAGGAGCGGATCCTATCCGCGAAATGCTTCCCTGCTGCTGCCGGGTTACCGGAGTACCGATGGCCGTTTTACGGCCTTCGCGGACAAGGTCCGCTCCTACGAGAGCATTGGCGCCATCCTGTAGGAGCGAACCGCATCGGGGGGTAGTACCGAGCCGCGCTTGAAGCTGCACTGAGGCTTGAATACATCGGCGGATAACGGCTTCGCCGTTATCCGCCCTACGCCAGGGCTGATCTCGGTAGGGCGCATAACGCGCAGCGTTATCCGCCATGATGGGTATCGCTTCGCTCCACGCCATCCTACGGACCTGCGCAGCGGTGCCCCTGTAGGAGCGAGCTTGCTCGCGAACCGCCCGAGCGCAGGAGCTGCGGGGAAGAGCGTTCGCGAGCAAGCTCGCTCCTACGAAAAGCCCATCCGACAGGCACAAAAAAGCCGCCCCGAAGGGCGGCTTTTTCGTTGCAGAACAGCAGCCTTACAGCGCCGCCAGCATCGACTGGGCCGGGATGGCCTGGAAGTCGATGGACATCATCAGGCTCAGCACGCTGATCGCGATGATGGAGAAGGCGAACAGCTGGCGCGCCCAGCGGCGGTCGTCTTCGGCGCTGAAGCCTTTCACCGCGATGAACAACCACCAGGCGCTGACGGCCAGCGCGACCACCAGGTAACCGTAGCCGGCGAAGCCGGTCACGGTCAGCAGCAGGGTCGCAAGACCAAAGGCCACGACGTAGTAGAGGATCTGCTTCTTGGTCGCTTCGATGCCCCGCTCCACCGGCAGCACGGGAATCCCGGCGGCGCGGTAGTCGTTGAGGCGGAAGATCGCGATGGCGTAGCTGTGCGGCATCTGCCAGAGGCAGAAGATCAGCAGCAGCACCGCCGCGCCCATGTCGAAGTGACCGCTGGCGGCGCAGTAGCCTACTACCGGCGGCATGGCTCCGGAGAGACTGCCGACCAGCGTGCCGTAGACCGAGCTGCGCTTGAGCCAGAGGCTGTAGAGCACGACGTAGACGAAGAAGCCGAACGCGGCGAGCAGGGTTGCCTGCACGTTGGTCTTCCACAGCAGCAGGCCGAAGCCTGCAGCGCCCAGGACCACACCGTGGGCCAGGGCGGCCTTCAGCGAGATCTGCCCGGTCACGGTGACACGGCTGCGGGTACGCTCCATGAAGCGATCGATGTCGCGGTCGATGCAGTTGTTGAACACACAACCGCTGGCAACGACCAGGGACAGGCCGATCACGGTGGCCAGCAGCAGCATCGGGTCAACGCTGCCGCGGGCGGCGAGGAAGTATCCCCCCGCCACCGCGATCAGGTTGCCGAAGATGATGCCCGGCTTGGCGACCAGCAGATAACGCTTGAGTTTCACTTCATCGGCCCTCAGGGCATCGGCATCATCAGGGTGTCTGCGGTGTAGATGATCCACAGCGACAGACCGACCACCAGCAGGATGATGATGGCGGTGAAGATGAATGCCATGACGTTCCAGCGGCCTTCGGAGCTGAAGTTCATGTGCAGGAAGCAGATCAGGTGCACGACGACCTGGACCAGGCCGAGGATCACCATGGTCAGCAGGGTGGCGTGACGCGAGAAGCCGCCGTCGATGACCATGTAGAACGGGATCGCGGTCAGGATCACCGAGAGCACGAAGCCGATGGCGTACGAACCCAGGCTGCCGTGGCCGGCGCCGTGGTTGTCGTGGCCGTGGGCGCCGTGGGAGTCGTGATGATGTGCAGCAGCGGACATTACAGAGCCCCCATCAGGTAGACGACGGTGAAGACGCAGATCCAGACGATGTCCAGGAAGTGCCAGAACAGGCTCAGGCACATCATGCGGGTGTTGTTCTGCGCGGTCAGGCCGCGGGTGCCGATCTGCGCCATCAGCACCAGCATCCACAGCAGGCCGGCACTTACGTGCAGGCCGTGCATGCCGACCAGGGTGAAGAAGGACGACAGGAAGGCGCTGCGGCTCGGGCCGAAGCCTTCGACGATCAGGTGATGGAACTCGTTGAGTTCCATGCCGATGAACGCCGCGCCGCAGAGGAAGGTCACGCCCAGCCAGGCGATGGCCTTGCCCTTGGCACCCTTGTGCGCAGCCAGCATGGCCAGGCCGTAGGTGCAGGAGGAGATCAGCAGGATCGCGGTTTCGACGGCCACGTAGGGCAGTTCGAAGATGTCCTTGCCGCTCGGGCCGCCGGCCGTGTGGTTGACCAGCACGGCGTAGGTGGCGAAGACGCTCGCGAACAGGATGCAGTCGGTCATCAGGTACAGCCAGAAGCCGAAGACCGTCATGCCGCCGCTGTCGTGGGCGTGGTCGTGGTCATGCGCCGCTTCGTGCGTATCGACCAGGTGTTGATTCAGTACTGCCGTAGACATCGCTTATACCTGCGCAGTGGCGAGTTTCTGGAAGTTGGCGTTTTCGATGCGCTCGATCTCATCCGGCTGGACGTAGTAGTCCAGGTCGGTGACGTAGCTGCGCACGATGACCGAAGCGATCATCCCGACGAAGCCCACGCCCACCAGCCACCAGATGTGCCAGATGGCGGCGAAGCCGAAGATGAAGGCGAACAGCGCGATGGAGAAACCGGCGGCGGTGTTCTTCGGCATGTGGATCGGCGCGTAGGCCGGCAGCTTGCGGTACGCGGTACCGGTCTGCTTCATGTCGTGGAACGCGTCGATGTCGTTGACCTTCGGCAGCTCGGCGAAGTTGTAGTACGGCGGCGGCGAGGAAGTGGACCACTCCAGGGTACGGCCGCCCCACGGGTCGCCGGTCAGGTCGGCCAGTGCCTTGCGGTTCTTGATCGACACCAGCAGCTGGATCAGCTGGCAGGCGATGCCGAAGAAGATCAGCACGGCGCCGAAGAACGCCACCACCAGGTACGGCTTCCACATCGGGTTGTCGTAGTGGTTCAGGCGACGGGTCATGCCCATGAAGCCGAGGATGTACAGCGGCATGAAGGCCATGTAGAAGCCGACCAGCCAGCACCAGAAGGAACGCTTGCCCCACTTCTCGTCCAGCTTGAAGCCGAAGGCTTTCGGGAACCAGAAGACGAAGCCGGCCAGGTAGCCGAACACCGCGCCACCGATGATGGTGTTGTGGAAGTGGGCGATCAGGAACAGGCTGTTGTGCAGCAGGTAGTCGGCACCCGGAATGGCCAGCAGAACGCCGGTCATGCCACCGATGGTGAAGGTGACGATGAAGCCCAGGGTCCACAGGATCGGGGTGTCGAAACGCAGGCGGCCACGGTAGATGGTGAACAGCCAGTTGAACAGCTTCACCCCGGTCGGGATGGAGATCAGCATGGTCGCAACGCCGAAGAAGCCGTTGACGTCGCCGCCCGAACCCATGGTGAAGAAGTGGTGCAGCCACACGGTGAAGCCGAGGAAGGTGATCGCGGCGCTCGCCCACACCATCGAGGTGTAGCCGAACATGCGCTTGCCGGCGAAGGTCGCGGTGACTTCGGAGAAGATACCGAAGGCCGGCAGGATCAGGATGTACACCTCAGGATGGCCCCAGGCCCAGAAGAGGTTGATGTACATCATGGCGTTGCCGCCCAGCTCGTTGGTGAAGAAGTGCATGTCGAAGTAACGGTCCAGCGACAGCAGGCCCAGGGCCGCGGTCAGGATCGGGAACGACGCAACGATCAGGATGTTGGCGAAGGTGCAGGTCCAGGTGAAGATCGGCATCTGCATCAGCTTCATGCCGGGGGTGCGCATCTTGAACACGGTGACCAGGAAGTTGATCCCCGTGAGCAAGGTACCCATGCCCGATATCTGTAGCGCCCAGATGTAGTAGTCCACACCCACGCCCGGGCTGTAGGCCAGCTCGGACAGCGGCGGGTACGCGACCCAGCCGGTACGGGCGAATTCACCCAGGCCCAGCGAGACGTTCACCAGCATGGCGCTGACGACCAGCAGCCAGAAGCTCAGCGAGTTCAGGAACGGGAACGCCACGTCGCGCGCGCCGATCTGCAGCGGCACGGCCAGGTTCATCAGGCCGGTCATGAAGGGCATGGCCATGAAGATGATCATGATCACGCCGTGAGCGGTGAAGATCTGGTCGTAGTGTTCCGGCGGCAGGTAGCCGTGGTTGGCGCCTTCAGCCAGCGCGAGCTGGCCGCGCATCATGATGGCGTCGGCGAAGCCGCGCAGGAGCATGACCAGGGCGACGATGATGTACATCACGCCGATCTTCTTGTGGTCGATGGACGTCAGCCATTCGGTCCACAGGTAGGTCCACTTGCGGTAGTAGGTGATCGCGCCGAACACACCGAGGCCCAACAGGGCGACGATGGCCAGCGTGATGACGATGATCGGCTCGTGATACGGCACGGCCGACAGTGTCAGTTTCCCGAACATCTGCGCTTACTCCTGGCTCGGATTCATTTGCATGCCGGGCATGCCTTGCATGTTGCTCATGTCGTGGCCCGCCATCGCGGACTCGTCATGCGCGGCTTCGCCGTGCTCGCCCTTCTCGGCCTGTTCTTTGGCTTCGTGGGCCTTGGCCATGGCGTGGCCTGCGTGTTCCCACTTGTTCAGCACGTGGGAGAACAGCTCGGGGCTGACGGTGGCGAAGTAGGTCGCCGGGACGTTCTCGGTCGGCTTCACCAGCTCCGGGTACTGATCCAGGTTCAGGGTCTGCTGCGAGGCCTTGACCTTCGCGACCCACTCCTGGAAGCCCTGCTCGGAGGTGGAGATGGCCTTGAACTTCATGCCCGAGAAGCCGCCGCCGCTGTAGTTCGCGGAGATGCCGTCGAACACGCCTTCTTCGTTGGCGATCAGGTGCAGCTTGGTCATCATCCCGGCCATGGAGTAGATCTGGCTGCCCAGCTGCGGGATGAAGAAGGAGTTCATCACCGAATCCGAGGTGATCTGGAAGTTCACCGGGGTGTCTTTCGGGAAGGCGATTTCGTTGACGGTGGCGATGCCCTGTTCCGGGTAGATGAACAGCCACTTCCAGTCCAGCGAGATGGCCTGGATGGTCACCGGCTTGACCTCGGAATCCAGCGGACGATACGGGTCCAGCTTGTGGGTGCTCTCCCAGGTGATCCAGCCGAGCACGGCGATGATCAGGCAGGGAACCAGCCATACCACCAGCTCGATTTTGGTCGAGTGCGACCAGTCCGGCATGTAGGTGGCCTTGGTGTTCGAGGCCCGGTATTTCCAGGCGAACCCGAAGGTCATCAGGATGACCGGCACCACCACGATCAGCATCAGCAGGGTTGCCGTGATGATCAGGGACTTCTCGTCGGCGCCGACCTGCCCTTTCGGGTCGAACAGCGCCATGTTGCAACCACCGAGCATCAGCATCGGTAGAAACGCAAGTCTCTTCAAAATTCCTGTGTACTGCTCTTTTTTCATCTTGCGGCCTTAGTGGATGAAAATCGCTTCACCGCCCATGAGCCTTCGCCACGCATTGCTCGACGACTCGTTACCCGCGACTTTTCCAAGCCGCCTGCCAGGGCTGTCATGGATTCACGAACGCGGCCGCAAGGATTCCAGGCAAAGGGAGGTCGCCCGGTCTTCGCGATGCGAAACCGATTTCGTCAGCTGATTCGTTCCGTGTTATTCAGCGTGTGGTGTCTGGACTGGCGGTTCGTTGGAACGCGCGCGTCGCACACCGGATGCACGAGCGGATTGCCCGACTCGTCGTATGACAGGAGCCCACCGATGGCAGCCCCCTGTTGTTATGCCGCTGCACCAAAGGGTGAACACTGGCAATGATCCGCGTCAGTGCGACTCAGCGATTTGGGGGTAGGAAATGGACGGCGGGTATTACAAAGCATTTCAGAAACCCCTTTCAAGGCCCATTCCGCCCATTTTTAACAAGATATTTTCTCAGCCAGAGAAACAGTTCCGGGCCAAATCGCTCATAAAACAACCAATTCACCGGAAATGTGCAGGGTTATTCCCTCCCTGCCAGGGGCTTGCGCGGGCATGCCGTGGGAATATGCCAGTACCATGAGGGACGCGGCTTTCAGCGGATTTTCAGCGGGTCTTCGAATGCCGCCAACGCCTTCGGCAAAGTCCTTGCCATGATGGCGATCAAGAAGCCTGGCGAAAGTCGCGAAATGCCCCTGCGCACCCTGCGACACATCGACGCACAGCGACGAAAGCAAGGGCCAAAGTCATTCAAATTATGACGATCGTACTGACTGTCGAGGGAGGCTCCGCGGCATGTCCGTCTCGATGAAGGGACGAGTCAGGCCCTCATGACCACCGAAGCGGACACGCCGGGAGAGAGGAAGAAAACAGGCGGGGGCGGTCGTTGCGCGGACCGCGCGCGGTCAATGCTCGGCCGAATCGCTACCCGGCGCCAGCCAGCCCAGCAGGCCGCTGGTTTCGGCGCGGATGCGCAGGTCGGACGTCTTGGACTGGTAGTAGGTGTCCGAGGCCGCGATCTGCGTCGAGTAGTACTCGTTCTCGGCGATCAGCACGTCCAGCAGGGTGCGCTTGCCCAGGTGGTACCACTGGTCATAGAACATCTTGCGGACGCGGTCGGACTCCACCAGCAGCTCCTTGTACTCGCCCACTCGGGAAGCCGCCAGGTCACGCTGCTCCGCCAGGTTGCGGATACGGTACTCCGACTCGCGACGGGTCGCTTCCATCTTCTGCTCCGCCGCACTGGCGCGAGCGTACGCGGCGCGTTGCGCGGCCGAAGCCGAACCACCGGAGAAGGCATTCCACTCCACCGCAAGACCGGTGGACCAGGGCTCCTTGTTGTCGAGCATGTTGGTCCCGGTGTTGCGCCCCACGACCCAGTTCAGCTTCGGCATGCGCGAGGATTTCACCGAGTCGGCGCTGGCCAGCGCGGCTTCCTTCTCCCAGCGAGCCTGGCGCAGGGCCGGCTGCTCGGGCAGCAGTTCCAGGGCCTGGTCGACCGGCATCGGCACCCAGTCCCACTTGGCGTTCGCCGGCACCGTCACGTCCTCGCCGACCAGCTTGGCCAGGGTCGTCTGGGTCTCTTTCAGCCTGGATTGCACCAGGTTGCGGGCGGTTTCCGCCTGCAGCAGGCGCGAGCGGGCCTGGACCACTTCACTGCGACGGCCGGGGTCCACTTCGGAAATCTTCGACAGCATGTTCACCAGCTCACGCATGCGCGCCACGTAGCGATCGCTGATCTCCAGCGCCTGCTGCTGGTGGGCCAGCTCGACCACCGCCGAGGCGGTGTTGTAGGCGACCGAAACCTCGGTCTGGCCCTTGGCTTCTTCCTGGGCCTTCGCCGTGCTCTTGCGGCTATCGATGTTGTGGCTGATGGCGCCGAAGTCATAGACCGGCGTGACCATCTGCACGGTGGTGGAACCATCGTTGCCATAGTCGCTCTTGCTGCTCTGCAGCGTCTTCGAACTGGCGCTGATCTGCACCTGCGGCCAGCGCGCACCCTTGGCCTGGTCCACATCGCCCTGGGCGGCCTGCCAGCTGGCGTCGGCCTGTTTCATTTCCGGGCTGATGCGCAGCGCGGTGTTGACCATCTCGCGGATATACGCCAGCGAAGCCTCGTTGCTGCCCAGGCTCGACGCCGACACGCCCGACTTGATGTCCTCGGGCAGGCTCAGGTCCAGCTTCGTCGACTGCGGCTTGATCGCTGCGGCAGAGGGGGCAGCAGCGACGGCCTTCGGCGCTTCAGGCTCGGCCTTCGCCACAGGCGCAGCGGGCTTGGCCACCTCGGTTACGGGAGCGGCAGGAGCGGCGATGGAAGCCACCAGCTCGCCCTGCAGCGCACCGCCGGTCAGCGACTCGGCCGTAGCGACCTTGGGCTTGGAGTAGAAGCTCAGCGCGCTGCCCAGTTCATCGGAAGTCGCGGCTTCGGCCAGCGAGCCCAGGGATGCCAGGGCCAGCACCAGTGCCGAATGGCGGAATCGCCAGCGCGGGTTGGAAAGCTCGTTCGGGGAGTGTTTACGGTTTTTCATTTCAATTATCTCTCGCGGAAAGCCTCGCGTGCTTTCAACGCGGGCTTGAGTATGTAATCCAGGATGGTTTTTTCCCCGGTGCGGATTTCCGCCGTGGCGGTCATGCCGGGGATGATCGGGAAGTGCTTGTCACCGCGGGTCAGCTCGGCTTCGTCGGTGCGCACCAGTACCCGGTAGAAGGAAGTGTCCGGACGGCCCGCGCGGGCCATCTCGTCGTCCTTGATGGTGTCGGGGCTGATCAGCTCGACCTTGCCCTTGAGCCCGCCGTAGATGGCGAAGTCGTAGGCGGAAATCTTCACCGTGGCGGGCAGGCCGGGGCGCAGGAAGGCCACGTCGGCCGGGCGGATCTTCGCCTCCACCAGCAGCTGGTCCTCGATCGGGACGATTTCCATGATGTCCTGACCCTGCTGGATCACGCCGCCGATGGTGTTGGCGCGGACGTTCTTGACGATGCCCTTGAGCGGCGCGGTGATGGTCGTGCGCTTCATCACGTCCTCGCGGCCCGCGGTGTTTTCCAGCGACTGCGCCAGCTCGCTCTCGACGCGGGTCAGCTCGGCGTTGGCGTCGGCGCGGTACTTGTTGCGCCGCTCGCTGATCTGCAGGTTGAATTCGTTGGCCTGGTCACCCCCGGATCGACAATAGTCGCCGAGGGCGTTTGAGAGGGATTCATGGGGCACACCTTCAAGGGGAGGAAGCTGTGCGCATGGTAGAAATGCGCCGTTTCCGGCGGCATCAGAAAAGCCTGATTGGCTTGACGTACCTTTCCTTCACCTGACTAGGCGGAATACCCAAGTTCTGACGCAATCGCGCCGGGGCGCTAAAAAGCGCCGCCAGGGCGCGCCGATCAAGGCCCGCACTGGCGGCAAGCGTACCCGGCTGCCCGGCCGCCGCGAGGGTGGCGGGCACGGCGGTGGCGGTCGTACCGATT
>NZ_JBGLYK010000410.1:0-1982 GCF_047304025.1 Pseudomonas sp. Pseusp97
GACCGGCCGCGGCATCCAGGGCCGCATCGACGGCCGCCTGCTGGCCCTGGGCAACCGCCGCATGCTCGACGAAGCCCGGCTGCAGCCCGGCGCGCTGGGCGAGTCAGCCCGGCAATGGGAAGCCGAAGGCCGCACCCTGTCCTGGCTGATCGAGCGCGAACCACAGGCACGGGTAATCGCCCTGCTCGCCTTCGGCGACAGCCTCAAGGAAGGCGCGAAAACGGCTATCGACGCCCTGCGCGAGCGCGGCATCGCCAGCCATCTGATCACCGGCGACAACCGCGGCAGCGCCAAGGTCGTGGCCGATGCCCTGGGCCTGGACGATGTGCACGCCGAAGTGCTGCCCGGCGACAAGGCCGCCGTGGTCGGCGCGTTGCGCCAGCAAGGGAAAGTCGTGGCGATGGTCGGCGACGGCATCAACGACGCCCCGGCACTGGCGGCGGCAGACGTGGGCATCGCCATGGGCGGCGGCACCGATGTGGCCATGCACGCCGCCGGCATCACCCTGATGCGCGGCGACCCGCGGCTGGTCCCGGCGGCGCTGGACATCTCCCGGCGCACCTACGCGAAGATCCGCCAGAACCTGTTCTGGGCCTTCATCTACAACCTGGTGGGCATCCCGCTGGCCGCCTTCGGCCTGCTCAACCCCATGGTCGCCGGCGCGGCGATGGCAGCCTCCAGCGTCAGCGTGGTGAGCAACGCCCTGCTGCTCAAGCGCTGGAAGCCGCAGGATCACCAGTGATAGTCACGCCCCGCGAAGGCGGCGCGTTCGTTCAGGAGACATCGGCATGAACATCGGCGAAGCGGCGAAGAAGAGCGGCCTGACCGCGAAGATGATCCGCTACTACGAATCCACCGGCCTGCTCGCCCCTGCCGGCCGCAGCGCCAGCGGCTACCGCCATTACAGCGAACAGGACCTGCATACCCTGGCCTTCATCCGCCGCTCGCGGGACTTCGGCTTCTCGCTGGAGGAAGTCGGCCAGCTGCTCGCCCTCTGGCAGGACCGCGCGCGCGCCAGCGCCGACGTGAAGGCCCTGGCCGCCCGGCACATCGACGAGCTCAACCGCAAGATCGCCGAACTCAGCAGCCTGCGCGACACGCTGCAGGAGCTCAGCGACCACTGCCAGGGCGACCACCGCCCGGACTGCCCGATCCTCAAGGACCTGGAGTCGGGGAATTGCTGTCATTGAGGTCGATTCACGCGGCTCCTGGCGAGATGTCCGACAGCTGGCTCACGGTGCGGATTGGTAGCATAATCTGATACCAATCACCGGAGCACAGGATGAATGCCCGGCAACGCAGGACGCTGGAGCTGATCTTCTCCCTCCCCGTCCCGGCTTCACTGGAATGGTTGCGCATCGAGTCGTTGCTGATCGCCCTCGGCGCGCAAGTGATCGAAGGCCATGGTTCACGGGTGCGCTTCGAGCTGAACGGCATCATCGCCACCTTCCATCGTCCGCATCCGGCCAAGGAAGCCAAGCCCTACCAGGTGCGTGACGCACGCGCCTTGCTCGAACTGGCAGGAATCCACCCATGACTCCCATGAAGTACCAAGGCTACGCCGCCCGCATCGAGTACAGCGACGATGACGGACTGTTCATCGGCCATATCGCCGGCATCCGCGATGTGATCGGCTTCCACGGTGAGTCGGTCAGCGAGTTGCGCGTGGCATTCGAAGAGGCGGTGGACGACTACCTGGCGACCTGCGAGAAGCTCGGCCGCGAACCGCAGCGGCCGTTTTCCGGCAAGCTCAGCCTGCGGCTGGACCCGCAATTGCACGCGCAGGTGGCGATCAAGGCGGAGCTGAGCAACCAGAGCATCAACCAGTGGGTGGTGGACCGCCTCGGCGAAGCGGTCTGAGCCGTAAGCTCTTCGTAGGAGCGGGGGGGGGGGGGGGACACACCACCCGCCCCCGCGGGGGCGGGGGTGGGGGCGGGGGGGCGGGGCGGGAGAAGAGAAAAACCCCGCCGGGGGGGGGCCGG
>NZ_JBGLYK010000411.1:0-1976 GCF_047304025.1 Pseudomonas sp. Pseusp97
GGGGGGGGTGGGGGGGGTCCCCGGGCCCCCCCCCCCGTGCCGCCGGGCGTGGCCCCCCAACCGTCCCCCCGGGGCTCCGCTTTGTGGGGGGGCGCCCCCCACCCCCCGCTCCTACGAAAAGCATGCCCGCCGTGAATGCACGCGTTACTGCTCGCGCAACTCCATCACCTTCAGCTCCGGATCGGCCTTGATCTGCTCGTTGGTGAACGGCAGCTCCGGCCATTGCTGGCGCGCGAACAGCTCGGTCTGGTCACGGTGATGCGGCGAACCGGGTTCACTGGATTGCGAAAACGCCAGCAGCCCGCGCGCCTTCGGCCCGTCGGCGGTGAAGTCCACCAGTTGGATATAGCTACTGCCGCTGAGCACCCGGTAGTGATCGCCCTGCCACTCCGAGGTGATGGCGTTGTACACGCCCTCGTTGCCCGTGCCGCCGGGGATGCCGAGCGGGTTGGCAACATCGCCGGTCAGCTGCAGCTCGCCCCACTTCTCGTCTCCGCGAATCTTGCGCCCGTCGATCTCCTGCGCGGCGGCCAGCAATGCCTGCTGCGCCTGCTGACGAACATCCGGCTTGTCCAGGGCGATGCCCGAAGGCGTGGCCAGCGGCAACTTGGGATCGAAGGGCAGGCGCCAGCCGCCGTCGATCTTCAGGAAGCGCGCGACAAAGGCCTGGAAGTAGGCGAAGCCCGGATTGCTGTCGAGGTTGACGTGGCGGTCCCACGAACCCAGCGCGGCACAGGCCGCCTCGGTGCCCGCCGGGGCCGGCTTGCACAGTTGCAGCAGGTCGTCGAGGAGCATGTCGGCCAGGTAGACGCGGTTGTCGGTGACCATTTTCTGCAGGTCGTCGGGGCCGATCCTGTCCTCGCCTTTCAGGCGTTCGAGGGCGAAGCGCGCGCGGGCGCTGACCGGCACCGAATCGCGGCTCACCAGTGGCGAGAAGCCGGTCAGCGGCTGCGCGGGATTGCTCAGCCAGGCGCTGTCGTTGGAGTTCTGCACGAAGTCCTCGCGTTCCAGCGCCGGCATCTGCTCAGGCGGCGTCAGCCCTGCATGGCGAGTGCCGGGCGCGCTCGACCAGTTGCAGGCGCGGCGTCCTCCCTGCAATACCGGCAGGCCCTGCTTCTGGAACTCGGCGATGGCACAGTCGGCCAACTGCTGCTGGCTCAGGTAGGGCACCACCGACTGGTTCAGGTAGAGCACCTTGCCCTCGGGATTGGTGGCCAGGGTGTTGACCCAGGGAATGCCCTGCACCCGCTCGATGCTGCCCCGCAGCTCGTCCAGGCTGCGCGCGTGATCGATGGCGTACCACTCCTGCAGTACGCGGTCGTTACCCAGGTTGGCGTCGCGCAGCGCGAAGGCTTCGCTGGCGTTCCAGGGGAATTTGCCGGGTACGCTGAGCAGCGGGCCGTACTCGGACTCGTACAGCGTATGGCTGCGCGTCCCCACGCGACCGTTGGGCTCCAGCACGCGAACGCGCAGGGTGACTTCCTTCAGTGGCCGCGACTGGCCATCGACGCGGTAGCTGCGCGGGTCCTGCGGATCGAGGTCGAGGCGGTACAGGGTGAAGTGGCTGGAGGTGTCCACCGTGTGGCTCCAGGCCACGTCCTTGCTGAAGCCGATGTTCACCAGCGGCATGCCCGGCAGGGAGGCGCCCATCACGTCTAGCTGGCCGGGAATGGTCAGGTGCATCTGGTAGAAGCGCAATGCGCCGAACCACGGGAAATGCGGGTTGGCCAGCAGCAGGCCGTTGCCGTCCGCCGAGCGCTCGCTACCCACGGCGACGGCGTTGCTGCCGTGGTCCTGATGGAAGTTCTCGCGGCGCTCCATCGCCGCCAGCACCTCTCCGTCACTGACTACCGAGGCGCTCGCCTGCCCCGGCGGCGTGGCCGCCATCATCGCCTCGGCGAACTGCCCGGCGCCGGCTTGCACCAGCAGACGGCGGGTCAGGCGCAGCAGGTCGTCGGCCTCCAGCGGGCGCAGCC
>NZ_JBGLYK010000412.1:0-1962 GCF_047304025.1 Pseudomonas sp. Pseusp97
CCCCCCACCCACCCCGACCCCTCCCTTCTCCCCCGTGCCGCCCCCCCCCCCCCCCCCCGCCCGCGCGCGGCGCGCCCCCCCCCCCCCCCCCCCGCTCCTACGAAGAGCTTAAACCGAGCAAACCCATGCACCTGCTGCGCACCCAACCCGGCGGCTTCGTCCCCGACGACGGCATCGCCCACCTGGCCCAGACGCCCGCCGAGCTGGTGATCCTCTGCAGCGGCGATTCGCACCTGGCGCTGCTCGCCGAGGCCGCGCGCGAGCTGCCGGAGGACTACCCGAGCCTGCGCCTGGCCAATCCCATGCAGTTGCAGAACCACGCCTCGGTGGACCTCTACGTCGACGAGGTGCTGCAGCACGCCAAGGTCATCCTGATCTCGGTGCACGGCGGCGTCGGCTACTGGCGCTACGGCATGGAGCAACTGGCGGCGCTGGCCGAGCGCGGCGCCACGCTCATCGCGGTGCCCGGCGACGACAAGCCCGACCCCGAACTCACTGCCCTGAGCAGCGCCCCGCCGCAGGATGCCGAGCGCCTCTGGCAGTACCTGCGCCAGGGCGGCATGGACAACGCCCGGCAGTTCTTCGCCTGCCTCGCCAATCGTCATCTGCAACGCGACTACCCCTGGAGCGAGCCACAGACCCTGCCGCGCGTGGCGGTTTATCACCCGCAAGTCGGAAGCTGCGACCTCGCCCGCTGGCAGGCCGACTGGAACCCCGAGTGCCCGGTCGCCGCGCTGGTGTTCTATCGCACCCATCTTCAAGCGGCGAACACCGGCTTCATCGACACCTTCTGCGAACGCCTGCAGGCCCAGGGCATCAACCCGCTGCCCATCGCCGTAGCCAGCCTCAAGGAAGCCGCCTGCCTGGACGCGGTGGAAAGCCTGCTGGACAGCGCCGACGCCGAACTGATCATCAACACCACCGGCTTCGCCCAGTCGAACCCGGAAGCGCCGCAGGACCGGCCATTCCGCCGCGACGTGCCGGTGCTGCAAGCCATCTGCTCGCTGGACAACCACGACCTCTGGCGCGCCAACCCGCAGGGCCTCGGCCCGCGCGACCTGGCCATGCACATCGCGCTGCCGGAGCTGGATGGCCGCCTCATCACCCGGCCGATCAGCTTCAAGGGCCTGGCCTGGCGCAGCGAGCGCAGCCAGAGCGACGTGGTCTGCTACCTGCCCCATCTTCCCGGCATGGATTTCGTCGCCGAGCTGGCGCGGCGCTGGATGCTGCTCTCGCGCAAGGCCAACGCCGACAAGCGAGTGGCGCTGATCCTGGCGAACTACCCGACCCGCGACGGACGCATCGGCAACGGCGTTGGCCTCGATACGCCGGCTGCCGCGCTGAACATCCTCCGCGCGCTGGAAGCCCAGGGCTACCCGGTAGCCGGCCTGCCCGATTCCGGTACCGCGCTGATCCAGCAACTGCTCGGCGGCGTCAGCAACGACCTCGACAGCCTCGACCTGCGCCCCTGCGCGCAGAGCCTGGCGCTGGACGACTACCTCGCCTGCTTTGCGCGCCTGCCCGAAGCCAACCAGCAGGCCGTGCGCGAACGCTGGGGCGAGCCGCAGCAGGACCCGATGTTCCGCAGCGGCAGGATGATGGTCGCCGGCCTGCGCTTCGGCCTCGGCTTCGTCGGCATCCAGCCGGCGCGGGGGGGCCACCACGCCGCCCCCCCGCGCGGCCCCCCCCCCCCCCCCGGGGCGCCCCCCCCCGGGGTTCCCCCCCCCCCCCCCCGCTCCTACGAAAGCGCCGCGCGCAAGTTTCTTCTAGAGGTCCGTAGGGCGGATAACCTGGAACAGGTTATCCCCCGAAAGTGGAGCGGCGGATAACGCTGGCGCGTTATGCGCCCTACGAAACTTCAGGCGGCACCGCGCGAGCGGCGCCGCCTTTTTTTATCCGCCGGGACGGACCTGTAGGGGGGGGGGGGGGGGGGGGGCCGCCCCCGGGGGGGGGGGGGCCGGG
>NZ_JBGLYK010000413.1:0-1920 GCF_047304025.1 Pseudomonas sp. Pseusp97
CCCGTGGCGCGGGCCAGCCGCCGGCAATAGCCGCGCGGGTCGGCGAGGCCGTCGACATGGTCGATGCGCAGGCCGTCGATCAGCCCTTCGTCCATCAGTTGCAGCAGGTAGCGGTGGCTGGCGTTGAACACGTCGGGATGCTCGGCGCGCAGGCCGACCAGTTCGTTGATGTCGAAGAAGCGCCGCCAGTTGATGTCGTCCGCCGCCACCCGCCAGTTGGCCAGGCGGTAGTGCTGCTGGTCGATGAGCCGGTGCAGGCTGTGCCAGTCCTCGCGGTAGGACGCCAGCAATGGCTCCAGGGCGTTTGCGCTCAGGTGAGCGGCGACCTGCTGGCACAACCCTTCGGCCAGGTGCCGGGCCAGCGGGTGATGGTGCAACTCGACGAAGCGCGGCGCCAGTTCGAGCAGTTCGGGGATTTCGCTGTGGCAGAGAATCATCCCGTAGCTGGACGGGCACACCGGGAAGCGCTGCTCGCCGTAGCGCAGCAGGAAACGACCGGTGTCCGGCAGGTAGTCGAGGCGGATGCGCCCGGCAGTCACTTCGTCGATGTAGTCCTCGCCCAGGCAGGGCAGCAGCACCTGCTGGTCGAGCAGCGGATCGTCGCTGTGCCAGCGGATATCGAAGAAGTGCGCGTAGGGGCTGTCCAGCCCCCATTCGAGCACGTCCTGCCACCAGGGGTTGGCGTCGCCGATGCGCATGTGGTTGGCCACCGTATCGACGATCAGCCCCATGCCGTGCTGCCGCAGCCCGGCCACCAGGCGGCGCAGCGCCGGTTCGCCGCCCAGCTCATCGCTGATGCGCGTCGGGTCCACCGAGTCGTAGCCGTGCATCGAGCCCGGCTGCGCGGCCAGCAGGGGCGATGCATAGAGATGGCTGATCCCCAGCCGCGCGAAGTAATCCAGCCAGGGCAGCGCATCGTCCAGAGTGAAGTCGCGGTTGAATTGCAGGCGCAGGGTAGCGCGGATCTCAGTCATGCTCGCGGCCTCCGTTGCGGGCGCGGCGCAGGCGATCGAGGCGGGCACGCACCTGGGGCTCGTCGAGCAGCTCGGCGGCGTTGCGCTCGAAGCGCCGCCGCCAGTTGGGATGGGTATCGCCCGGTCCGGGCAGGTTGGGTTGTTCCACGCAGGCCAAGGCGTCCTCCAGGGGCAGCAGTACCAGCGGCGCGGGTGTGGCGCCGATGAATTCGATGGCGCCGTCGAGCAGCGGCTCGTTGTCGATGCCGCTGTCGCTCAGCGCCCGGCGCAGGGCGAAGGCTTCCTGCTGGCGGCTGTTGCGGTCCTGCGCGGATGCCTCGCGCGAGCCGTGGCCGAGCCGCTCGCGCCAGTCGACGTCGCGCGCCCGCTGCCCGCCCTCGAGCGTCGGCAGGTCGTGGGTGGTAGTGGTGGCCAGGGCGTTGTCGGGCCACTGCGACGGAGCGGTGAAGTGGCCGTGCTGCTGTTCGAACAGCAGCACGCGCATGCCGAGGATGCCGCGCTCCGCCAGCTTCTCGCGCAGGCCCGGCGGCACGGTGCCGAGGTCTTCGCCGATGATGATCGCATTGGCACGCTCGGCTTCCAGGCAGATCAGCCGCAGCAGGTCGTCGAGCGGATAGTCCAGGTAGGCGCCGGCTTCGGGTGGCGCGCCGGCGGGGATGACCCAGAGGCGGCGCAGGCCGAGCACATGGTCGATACGCAGGCCGCCGACGTAGCGCAGATTGGCCCGCAGCATCTCGATGAAGGCGCGGAAGCCGTTGCGCCGCAGGCCTTCCGGCGAGAAGGCGCAGATGCCCCAGTTCTGTCCGGCGCGGTTGAGGATGTCGGGCGGCGCGCCCACGCTGACGCCATTGAGCAGCTCGTCCTGGCGCATCCAGGCCTGGCTGCCGGACGGTTCGGCGCCCACGGCAAGGTCGGCGATCAGGCCGATGCCCATGCCCGCCGCGCG
>NZ_JBGLYK010000414.1:0-1914 GCF_047304025.1 Pseudomonas sp. Pseusp97
CCCGCAGCGGTTGAAGCGCAGCCGGAAGTGATGGACGCCGCAGAGCCTGTTGCTCCGGCCGTCGAGCCGCCGCCGGTTGCCGATGCGCCGGTCGACCTGCCGTGGGACGAACCCTCGGCGCCGGTTGCCGCAGCTCCCGCAGCGGTCCAGCCTGCTGCACCTGCACCTGCACCTGCAGCGGAAATGCCGGCTCCCGTGGCAGAGGCTGCCCCGCTCCCGGTTGAGGTGCCCGCACCTGTTGTGGCCGAAGCCCCGCTCGACGACGATGATCGCGACGAAGAGCCGCCGCCCGCGGAGGACTACTACGAAGTCGACATGGAGTCCTACGGCTACCTCGAGAGCGAGGCGCCGCAGGAGCAGGCCGAGCCGGAACCCGAGCCTGCCGCCATGCCGGCGACCGGCCTTGCCGCCGAGTGGCTGGACCTGTTCCCGCGCCTGGGCCTGGCCGGCCTGACTGCCAGCATCGGCGCCAACTGCACCCTGGTGGCGGTGGACGGCGACCACTGGCACCTGCACCTGGACCCGGGCCAGAGCGCGCTGTTCAACGCGACCCAGCAGCGTCGCCTGAACGATGCGCTGAACCAGTACCATGGGCGCACCCTGACCCTGCAGGTCACCCAGCAGAAGCCCGAGCAGGAGACGCCGGCCCAGGCTGCCGCGCGCAAGCGCGCCGAGCGTCAACGCCAGGCCGAGGCATCGATCGCCGCGGACCCCTATGTACTGCAGATGAAGCAACAGTTCGCCGCGGTCGTCCGCGACGGTACTATCGAACCCCTGGAGGCCAAGGCTTGAGCCTTGGCCGACGACTGAACGAATCGAGGAACTCGACATGATGAAAGGTGGCATGGCCGGCCTGATGAAGCAGGCCCAGCAGATGCAGGAAAAGATGCAGAAGATGCAGGAAGAGCTGGCCAACGCCGAAGTGACCGGTCAATCCGGCGCCGGCCTGGTGAGCGTGGTGATGACTGGTCGCCATGATGTCAAGCGCGTCTCCCTGGACGACAGCCTGATGCAGGAAGACAAGGAAATCCTCGAAGACCTGATCGCCGCCGCGGTGAACGACGCCGTACGCAAGATCGAGCAGAACAACCAGGAGAAGATGTCCGGCATGACCGCCGGCATGCAGCTCCCGCCCGGCTTCAAGATGCCTTTCTGATCCAGGCGCTTCCCCTGTAGGAGCGAGCTTGCTCGCGAACGCTCTACCGGCCCCAGTGGCTGGGCGGGGTTCGCGAGCAAGCTCGCTCCTACAGTCGTTCTACCCCCCGAAAAATATCCCGAGACCGCCCCATGAGCTTCACGCCGCTGATCCGCCAACTGATCGACGCCCTGCGCACCCTGCCCGGGGTAGGGCAGAAGAGTGCCCAGCGCATGGCGCTGCAGCTGCTGGAGCGTGACCGCAGCGGCGGCCTGCGCCTGGCCCAGGCGCTGACCCAGGCGATGGAGGGCGTCGGCCATTGCAAGCAGTGCCGTACCCTTTCCGAGGACGAGTTCTGCCCGCAGTGCACCGACCCGCGTCGTGACGACAGCCTGCTGTGCGTGGTGGAAGGCCCGCTGGACGTGTTCGCCGTCGAGCAGACCGGCTACCGTGGCCGCTATTTCGTGCTCAAGGGGCACCTGTCGCCGCTGGACGGCCTCGGTCCGGAAGCCATCGGCATTCCCGAGCTTGAAGCGCGGATCAAGGCCGGCAACTTCAGCGAGATCATCCTCGCCACCAACCCCACGGTGGAAGGCGAGGCGACCGCTCATTACATCGCCCAGCTGCTCGGCGGCGGCGACCTGGTGCTGTCGCGCATCGCCCATGGCGTGCCGCTGGGCGGCGAGCTGGAGCTGGTCGACGGCGGCACCCTGGCCCCCGCCCTGTGTCTTATTCACATCTGACGCTGCCGGCGAAAAGAGAGGTGTAGATGGCGGGGG
>NZ_JBGLYK010000415.1:0-1903 GCF_047304025.1 Pseudomonas sp. Pseusp97
AGCTTGCTCGCGAACCTGCGGGGTCCGGTTCGCGAGCAAGCTCGCTCCTACAAAAAACAAACGACAAAAACAAAAACGCCCGCACAGGGCGGGCGTTCTGGTGAGCGGCGAACTCAGTGGTGTTCGCGGGTGGCGCGGAAGGTGATGTCGGGCCAGCGCTCTTCCATCAGGCTCAGGTTGACACGGGTCGGGGCCAGGTAGGTGAGGTGGCCGCCGCCGTCCACGGACAGGTTCTCGAAGGCCTTGTCCTTGAACTCCTTGAGCTTCTTCTCGTCCTTGCACTCGATCCAGCGCGCGGACCAGACGTTGATCTGCTCGTAGGCGCACTCGACCTTGTATTCCTCCTTCAGGCGGCTGGCAACGACGTCGAACTGCAGCACACCGACGGCGCCGAGGATGATGTCGTTGTTGCGCTCGGGGAAGAACACCTGGGTGGCGCCTTCCTCGGCCAATTCCTGCAGGCCCTGGCGCAGCTGCTTGGACTTCAGCGGGTCTTTCAGGCGCACGCGGCGGAACAGTTCAGGGGCGAAGTGCGGAATGCCGGTGAAGCCCAGCGCCTCGCCTTCGGTGAAGGTGTCACCGATCTGGATGGTGCCGTGGTTGTGCAGGCCGATGATGTCGCCGGCGAAGGCTTCTTCCAGTTGCTCGCGCTCGCTGGAGAAGAAGGTCAGCGCGTCGGCGATCTTCACGTCCTTGCCCAGGCGCACGTGGCGCATCTTCATGCCCTTCTCGTACTTGCCCGAGCAGATGCGCATGAAGGCGATGCGGTCGCGGTGCTTGGGGTCCATGTTCGCCTGGATCTTGAACACGAAGCCGGAGAACTTCTCCTCGATCGGCGCCACGGTGCGCTCGTGGGCGCCACGCTCCAGCGGTTGCGGAGCCCAGTCGACGATGCAGTCGAGCACCTGGTCGACACCGAAGTTGCCCAGCGCGGTACCGAAGAACACCGGGGTCATCTCGCCCTTGAGGAAGGCGTCCTTGTCGAACTCGTGGCAGGCGCCCTGCACCAGTTCCAGCTCTTCGAGGAAGTTGTCGTAGAGGTCGCCCAGGTGCGCACGCGCCTCGTCCGAGTCGAGCTTGTCGATGATCTTCGTCTCGATGCGCTCGTGGCCGTGGCCCGGCACGTAGACGATGATCTTGTCCTGGGCGAGGTGGTACACGCCCTTGAAGTCGCGGTAGCAGCCGATCGGCCAGGTGATCGGCGCGGCCTTGATCTTGAGCACCGCTTCGATCTCGTCGAGCAGTTCGATCGGGTCGCGGATGTCGCGGTCGAGTTTGTTGATGAAGCTGACAATGGGCGTGTCGCGCAGGCGGCAGACTTCCATCAGCGCAATGGTGCGCGGCTCTACGCCTTTACCGCCGTCGAGCACCATCAGCGCCGAGTCCACCGCGGTCAGGGTGCGGTAGGTGTCTTCGGAGAAGTCTTCGTGGCCGGGGGTGTCGAGCAGGTTGATCATGTGCTCGCGGTAGGGGAACTGCATCACCGAGGTGGTGATGGAAATGCCGCGCTGCTTCTCCATTTCCATCCAGTCGGAGGTGGCGTGACGGTCGGATTTGCGCGACTTCACGGTACCGGCGACGGCAATCGCCTTGCCCATCAGCAGGAGCTTCTCGGTAATGGTGGTCTTACCGGCGTCGGGGTGGGAAATGATCGCGAACGTACGGCGCTTCGCGACTTCGGCGGCTTGGATGCTCATGGATGGGTGCCTGGTCGATTCGGTGAAGACGGGCGGCGAGCGGCCCGAAAAACGCGGGATTATAACGTAAACCGCAGCGTGGCCCGCCGCCCCCCCGCCCCCAAGCGGAAAGCCCCGGGGGGGGGGGGGGAAGGGGGGGGGGGGGGGGGCGGGGGGGGGCCCCGTGTTTTTGGGCCCCCCCCCCGGGCGGGGGGCCCGGGGGGTAT
>NZ_JBGLYK010000416.1:0-1863 GCF_047304025.1 Pseudomonas sp. Pseusp97
GGGGGGCGCCGCGCCGCCGCGCTCTTCTTTACTCCCCCCCGGCCGGCCGCGGGCGGCGCCGCCCCCCCCCCCCGCCGCCGGACCACGCATCCCGGCGGCGCTTCCCCGGTGTGGCAGGGGCTGTCTTTTATTCGAAGCGATGCTGCGCCAGCTGTGCCTCGGCATGCCGCACCAGCATCTCCAGCAGCAGCGCCTGGGTGTGCGGCGGGGTTTCGTCGGCGCGGGTCAGGGCGTAGAGCGTCACCTTCACGGTGGGTGTCAGGGTGCGCTGTACCGTCAGGCGTTCGTCTGCACCCAAGGCGGTGAAGGGATCGACCAGCGCCAATCCTGTTCCGGCTTCCACCAGCGTTCTCGCCAGGGCATAGGTCTGCACCGCGATGCGCACGCGTGGCGGTGGTTCGATGTTGGCCAGATGGCTTTCCAGGCGGGCGGACAGCGGGTCTGAGGTGGACAACCCGATCATCGGCTCGCCGGCCAGTTCGTCCAGCGTCAGGGGTTGACCCAAGCGATCCTCCGGCCAGTGGCCGCGCGGCGCCAGGGCGACCAGCGGGCCGCTGGCAATGGGCTGCGAGCGCAGGCCGGGGTGGTCGGTCTGTTGCAGGGTCAGGGCGAGGTCGAGTTCGCGCATCAGCAGGTTCTGCACCAGTTCGCGGGAGTGCTGGGTGGCCAGTTCGCAGCTGCTCTGCGGGTAGCGGTCGGTCCATTCGCGGATCACCGGCGGCAGCAGCGACAGCGCCATGGCCGGCGTGGCGCCTACGCGCAGGCGGTTCTCCGGCTGGCCGCGCAGGCTCTGCGCAAGCCGGCGCACGCCCTGCAGGCTTTCGCTGACCTTGGCCACTTCGCGCTCCAGTTCCAGCGCCTCGGGCGTCGCCTGCAACTTGCCGCGTACACGCAGGAATAGTGGGAAGCCCAACTGCTGCTCGGCGTGCTGCAGCACCTTGGTCACCGCCGGCTGCGAGACGTGCAGCAATTGCGCGGCGCCGCTGACCGAGCCGGTCTCGCGGATGGCCTGGAACACTTCGATATGGCGCAGGCGCATGAGCCTCTCCCGTTGTGTGGAAAACTGCTGCGTATAACGCAAGGTTATGGGTTGCCCATGTTTATTCATTGTTCGCCGCCTGTCACCCAGGCCTAAGGTCGAGGCCAGGAATGGATGGGCAGTGAGACGGCAATGGCACAGCGGGTATGCATCATCGGCGCGGGCGTGGTCGGACTGGCCACGGCACAGGCGCTGGTCCTCGAAGGCTTCGACGTCACTGTGCTGGAGGCGCGGGATCAGGCCGGGCTGGAAACCAGCTTCGCCAACGGTGGCCAACTGTCCTACCGCTATGTCGCGCCGCTGGCCGATGCCGGCGTGCCGCAGCAGGCGCTGGGCTGGCTGCTGCGTGGGGACTCGCCGCTGCGTCTGCGCCCGCGCCTGGACCTGGCGCAGTGGCGCTGGTTGCTGGAATTCACTGCCGCCTGCCGGCGCTCGGTGAACCAGGCCAACGCGAAACACCTTCTGCGCCTTGCGCTGTTCAGCCAGGCCACCCTGACGCAGTGGCGCGAGGACGGGCTGGACGGTTTCGACTGGCGGCGCAACGGCAAGCTGGTGGCCTTCCGCGACGAAGGCAGCTTTCGCAGTGCGCGACAGAACCTGTCCGATCCTGCCGAACAATTCGTGCTCTCGGCGCAGCAGTGCCGCGAACTGGACCCGGCGCTGGAGCGCGCGCCCTTCGTGGGTGGCATCCATACGCCGGACGAGGAGGTCGCGGACTGCTTCCTGTTCTGCCAGCGGCTGGCCGAGCGGCTTGAGGCGTCCGGGCGCTGCCGCATCCTCTACGGTCATCCGGCGTCCCGGCTGATCCTGCGCAACGGCGCCGT
>NZ_JBGLYK010000417.1:0-1827 GCF_047304025.1 Pseudomonas sp. Pseusp97
CCCCGCCCCTTCCGCCGCCCGCTGGCCGGCCAACCTACTCCGCGGCGGGCCCGGTTCGCCCCAACGCCCGCTCCTACAAGATCACGCGCGCGGGAAACATCGCGACAAGAGACCGCCTTCAGTTTCGCGATTCGCCGCCGATAGCCTCTGACGCACGAAGATGCGTCCCGATAATTTCGCCTCGCCACCGCACACTCGTTCTTGCCAGCCACGGGCCGTCGATCCCGCGGTGACGCCTGCCTGGAGTATTCGACATGTACGATTGGCTAGTAGTACAGCTGGGACGCCTGAACGTCAGCCTGAAGCTGGTGGTGGGCTTCGGCATCCTTCTCTTCCTCACCCTGCTGGTCCTGCTCAGCGGCCTGCACAGCCTGGACAACCAGGCCGAACGCGGCGAGCAGATGGCGACCATCACCGAGCTCAACGACCTCAGCCAGCAGGCCAACCTCGCCCGCCTGCAATTCGAGCTGGGCGGCGACCGCAGCCAGGCCGAACGCGTCGAGCAGCACAGCACGAAGATGCTGGAGGTGATCGAGCAGCGCCTGAAAGGCAGTGATATCGACGCAGCGCAACTGAGCGCGGCACGCCAGGCCGTCAGCCAGTACCGCGAAGCCTTCGCCGCCCTGACCCGCGCCGTGGACCAGCGCACCCAGGCCCGTGGCACCCTGGTCGGCAGCGCACAGAGCGCCCTGCAGGCCTTCGAGGCGCTGGACAAGCAACTCTTCGACCTGCTCGCCGAACAACCCGGCGACGCCCAATTGCTGAGAGGCGCCCAGGCCGTCGGCCAGCTGCACCAGCAACTGCTGGTGGTGCGCTATCAGGTGCGCGGCTATGTCTTCGAGCAATCCGCCAGCGCCGAGCAGGCCGCTTTCGCCGCTTTCGACAAGCTGCGCGACAGCGGCGCCGGCCTGCAGGGCCAGTTGCCGGCCATCGCCGCCGACGGCCTGGGCGCGGCGCTCAAGGACCTGCAGGACTACCGCAGCGGCATCGAGCACTTCCGCGATGGCGTGAACGCCACGCAGCAGGCGCGCAAGGGCCTGAGCGGCGCCAGCGAAGCGCTGCTCGCCGCCGCCACTCGCCTCTACGACGACACCCTGGCGCGCAACGACGCCGAGACCGCCGCCGCCAAGACCCGGCAGATCCTGATTGCCGTGCTCGCCCTGGCCTTCGGCCTGCTGTCGGGCTGGGCGATCAACCGGCAGATCGTCCGCCCGCTGCACGAGGCCCTGGAGTTGGCCGAGCGTATCGCCCAGGGCGACCTCTCCCAGGGGCTCACCCGCGATCTCAACCTGCAGCGCAGCGACGAACTGGGTCAGTTGCAGCGGGTGATGCTGCGCATGCGCGAGAGCCTGGCGCAGCTGCTCGGCCATATCGGCGGCAGCGTCAGCCAGCTGGCCACTGCTGCTGACGAACTCTCCGCGGTCACCGAACAGACCCGCGCCGGAGTGAACAGCCAGCGCGTGGAGACCGAGCAGGTCGCCAGCGCCATCCATGAAATGGCCGCCACCGTGCAGGAGGTCGCGCGCAACGCCGAACAGGCTTCCGCTGCCGCCCGGCAGGCCGACCAGCAGGCTCGCCAGGGCGATCAGGTGGTGCAGGACGCGGTGAACCAGATCGACCGCCTGGCCACCGAGGTGGACCGCTCCGCCGAGGCCATGGAACGGCTGCGCCAGGAAAGCGAGAAGATCGGCAGCGTGCTCGACGTGATCAAGTCGGTGGCCGAGCAGACCAACCTGCTGGCGCTCAACGCCGCCATCGAGGCTGCCCGTGCCGGCGAGGCCGGGCGCGGTTTCGCCGTGGTCGCCGACGAGGTGCGCGGCCTGGCCC
>NZ_JBGLYK010000418.1:0-1824 GCF_047304025.1 Pseudomonas sp. Pseusp97
GTCGCCGCCCAGCGTGACCCGCGCCATCGCCGCGCTGGAGCAGCGCCTGGGCACCCTGCTGCTCGCCCGCAGCACCCGCAGCGTTCGGCTGACCGAGGCTGGCCAGCGCTATGTCGAGGACTGCCGGCGCATCCTGCAGGAACTGGAGGAAGCCGAAGAGCTGGCTTCGGGCAGCGTCCTGCGGCCGCGGGGCAACCTGACGGTGACCGCCCCGGTGCTGTTCGGGGAGCTGTACCTGATCCCGCTGATCGCCAGCTACCTGGACGCCCACGCCGAGGTGACGGTCAATGCGCTGCTGGTGGACCGCGTGGTGAACATGCTCGATGAAGGCATCGACGTCGCCGTGCGCATCGGCCTGTTGCCCGAAGGCAGCCTGACCGCGCTGAAGGTCGGCGAAATCCGCCCGGTGGTCTGCGCCTCCCCCGCTTTCCTCGACCGTCACGGACGCCCGCAACATCCCAACGACCTGCTCGGCGCGCCGGTGGTGATGGCCACCACCAGCGTGCTGCTGACCGACTGGCAGTTCATCACGGCGGACGGCCCGCTGACCCTGCGCCCACCGTCACGCTTCGCGGTCAGCTCGAACAACGCAGCGATCCACGCCGCGCGGCTGGGCTGGGGCTTTACCCGCGTGCTCTCGTACCAGGCGGCCGAGGCCGTGGCGCGCGGCGAGCTGGAGATCGTCCTCGACGAATACTCCACCGCGCCGCTGCCGATCCACCTGCTCTACCAGGACGGCGCGAGGCTCCCGGCGAAGGTGCGCAGCTTCGTCGATCATTGCGCGCAACGCCTGCGCGCCGATCCGGCCCTGCGAACCGGGCAGCCGTGAGCCGCTACCGGGAAATGCAGGCGTTCGACGCCGTGGCGCGCTCCGGCAGTCTCGCCGCGGGTGCGCGGCTACTGGAGCTCTCCACCGCGACGGTGATGCGCCTGGTCGCCGCCTTGGAAACCCGCCTGCAGTGCCAGCTGCTGGTGCGCAGTCCGCGCGGCGTCACCCTGAGCGCCAGCGGCGAAGCCTTCGCCACCAGCTGCCGGCAGATTCTCCAGGGCATCGACGAGTCGGAAGGCTCGCTCGACGGCCTGCAGGCGCATCCGGCGGGGCAACTCAACCTCAGCCTGCCGCTGCTGATGGCCGACCGGATCTTCGCGCCCATCGCGCTGGATTACCTGGCCGCCTTTCCCGAGGTGCGCCTGGCCAGCCGGCACCGCGAAGACCTGCCGCGCCTGCTGGAAGACGGCATCGACGTGGCCCTGGTGATAGGCGCCCTGCCCGATTCCTCCGGCTTTGCCGTGCCGGTGGGCACGGTGCGGCCGGTGATCTGCGCAGCGCCCGGCTACCTCGCGCGGCACGGGGTGCCGCAAGCGCCGGAAGACCTCAAGGCGCACCGCATCATCGTCTCCGGCAGCCAGGGCGCGGTCAGCGAATGGCGCTTCCGCCACCAGGATTCGGCGCGTTCGGTGCGTCTTGCTCCGCGCCTGTCGTGCAGCACCACCCACGCGGCAATCCGCGCGGCCAGCCTGGAACTCGGGCTGACCCGCTGCATGAGCCACGAGGCGCATGCCGAGCTGAGCAGCGGGCGTCTGCAAGTGGTACTGCAGGATTACGCGGCGCCGGGGCTGCCGGTGCAACTGATCTACCGCGAAGGCCGTCGCGCGGCGGCGCGGGTGCGCACCTTCCTGGATTTCGTGGTGCCGCGCTTGCGGGCGCATCCGGCGTTGCGCGGGTAGGTCAGAGCGGGCCGCTGCACAACGTAGGATGGTGTGGAGGGCCCCGGGTACCAAAAAAAATGAACACCCGCCACCAAAGGGTTAGCAGCGGGGCCC
>NZ_JBGLYK010000419.1:0-1760 GCF_047304025.1 Pseudomonas sp. Pseusp97
CGGCGCTGGCCTTTCTATTCGGGCCTTTCTATTCGCGATGGGCGCTTCCGGCGCCTGGCTGGCGCTGCGCCTGCAACCACTGCGCGCGCTGCTCGTGCGGGCGCGGAGGATCGCCGACAACCCGCTGAGCCAGCAGCTCTTCTCGGGGCGCGCGGATGAGTTCGGCGAGCTGGACTTCGCCTTCCGCATGCTGGAGGCGGAGACCGCCGCGGTGGTCGGTCGCATGGCCGACGCCTCCCAGCAACTGGCCGAGCACTCTGCCGCGCTCGCCGACGCCATGGCCGGCGGCAACGCCGCTTCGCAGTTGCAGCAGCGCGAGACCGAACAGGTCGCCAGCGCCATGCAGCAACTGGCGCAGAGCGTCCAGGAGGTCGCCCGTCATGCGCAGCACAGTGCGGTGGCGGCGCAATGCAGCGAGCGCATTACTCAGTCAGGGCATCAGGACGTGCACGGCACGCGTGGACAGCTTGCCGCGCTGGAAGCCGGCGTGCGCGCAGCCAGCACCGCGGTGGAACAACAGAGGGAACACAGCGAGGCGATCTCCCGGATGCTCGAAGTCATCCGCGACGTCGCCGGGCAGACCAACCTGCTGGCGCTGAACGCCGCCATCGAGGCCGCGCGCGCCGGGGAAAGCGGGCGCGGTTTCGCGGTGGTCGCCGATGAGGTCCGCGCTCTGGCCTCGCGCACGGAAAACTCCGCGCGGGACATCCAGTCGCTGGTGGGCAATCTCCAGCAGGGCGCAGAGGATTCGGTACGGGCGCTATGGCACTGCTGCGACCAGGCAGCTGCCAGCCTGGCCCAGGCCGGCCAGGCCGCGGGCACCCTGGAGCGCATCAGCGAGCAGGTCTCGGCGATCCAGCGGATGAGCCTGGAGATCGCCGAAGCCATCGAGGAACAGGGCGCCGCCAGCGAGGACGTGCAGCGCAGCCTGCACGCCATCCGCAGCTCGGCCGACAACAACGCGGCGCAGGTCGGCACCTGCCAGCGCAGCGCCGCGCGCATGGCGGAACTGGCGGCGGAGCTGCGGGTGCTGGCGGAGCATTTCTGGGAGGGCAGCCGGGCGGGTTAGCGCTTGGCGATGATGTACACGGCGTGGACGATGCCGGGGATGTAGCCGAGCAGCGTCAGCAGGATATTGAGCCAGAACGCGCCGCCGAAACCGACCTGGAGGAACACGCCCAGCGGCGGCAGAAGAATGGCGATGAGGATGCGGATGAGGTCCATGCGGTGGCTCCTTGTGAGATTGCCTGTTGCATGGAATGGACCGCCGGAGAGCGCAGCGGGTTCAGAGAATCTGGGTGGTTATGACGCTCACCTGCGGGAGTATCCCATGGGTGCGATCGCGGGCATGGCTCGCTCCTGCAGGTACAGTGCGCGCCGGAGCCACCCTCTCCCCAGCCCTAGCTGCGCGCCCCGCTCCGAAGGGAGAGGGAGCCATACGGCGTGGCGCAGGAATTCGAGTTCGCCGGGAGCTTCCGCTTTTCGTAGGATCGAGGGGGACGCCTAGTTCTTGCTCGCGAACAGTCCCGCAGCGAAGTACGGACCGAGCGAGAGCCCCCTCTCCCCAGCCCTCTCCCTGAAGGGAGAGGGGGCCGTACGGCGTGGCGCAGGGATTCGAGTTCGCCGGCATCTTCCGCTTTTCGTAGGAGCGGGGGGGGTGGGGGGCCCCCCCCCCCGCGGGGGGGGGTTGGGGGGCGGGGCGCGGGCCAAAGAGAGAACAGGGGGGGGGGGGAGCGGGACGGGGGGCCCCCCGGGGGGGG
>NZ_JBGLYK010000041.1:0-31985 GCF_047304025.1 Pseudomonas sp. Pseusp97
GGGGGACGCCTAGTTCTTGCTCGCGAACCGCCTGGCACGGAATTTCCCCGTAGGAGCGGACCTTGTCCGCGAAATCCCACGCGGAGGACTCCGTTCTCGCCTGGGCACAATGAAATGCGGCGCCCTTTGCTGGAAGTTGGGTGTTTCTGCGCCGCTTTGGCGTGCGCGGATGTATTGGGTTTCGCCCCCTCGGGCGAGTTACTTTTCCAAACGCCGAAAAGTAACCAAAAGGCTTGCCCCGGACATCCGGTTTTTCGCTTAGGCGAAAAATTCCCTCGTTGAATCGAAGTTCCAGGGGCACGAACTAGGCGTCCCCCCACGAAGGGCCATCCCTGGCCCATCGCGGCTCTCGGGACATCCATGTCGCTCAACCCCTGAAACTCCAATTCAACGAGGCCTCCTGAACGGGGCGTTTGGAGTGCTTGGGCGTTTCTCTGGAAGTCAGCCAAAGAGTGGCCGTGGGCGGCGTTTCCCTGTAGGAGCGGACCTTGTCCGCGAAATCCCCTCGCGGCGGAAGCGAATCTTTCAGGATCACGCAAGATCCACCCGCCAACTGTAGGAGCGAGCTTGCTCGCGAACCGGTCGGTGTGCGCCCGGCCCATCGCGGACGGAGTCCGCTCCTACGCGGGCGCAAACTGCCGGGGTATGCCCATGGGGCCGTCGCCCTCCGCGATGGATTTCGCGGACAAGGTCCGCTCCTACGCAGCCGACACGTTCGGGCTTTTGTAGGAGCTTCTCCGCGATCCGCCGGCAAGGCCGGCGTTGGAGTTGCGAGCAAGCGCGGCGGCTACAGGGTAGGCATCAGCGGGTGAAATCCTCCGCACTGTGCCGTTCCGGCAGGGCGTCGTCGCCCCAGGTGCGATTGACCCGCCGTCCACGCTGTACCGCCGGGCGCGCGGCGATTTCGTCGGTCCAGCGGCGCACGTGGGTGTAGCTCTCCACGTCGAGGAATTCCGCCGCCTCGTACGCCTGGTTGTTCAGCAGCGCGCCGTACCAGGGCCAGATCGCCATGTCGGCGATGCTGTAGTCGTCGCCGGCGATGTAGCGGTTCTCGGCCAGCTGGCGGTCGAGCACGTCGAGCTGGCGCTTGACCTCCATGGCGTAGCGGTTGATCGGGTACTCGTACTTCTCCGGCGCGTAGGCGTAGAAATGGCCGAAACCGCCGCCGAGGAAGGGCGCGCTGCCCATCTGCCAGAACAGCCAGTTCAGTGTCTCGGTGCGCTTGGCCAGGTCCTTGGGCAGGAAGTGGCCGAACTTCTCCGCGAGGTACAGCAGGATCGAGCCGGATTCGAAGATGCGCAGCTCCGGTTTCACGCTGGTGTCCAGCAGGGCCGGGATCTTCGAGTTCGGGTTGATCTCGACGAAGCCGCTGCCGAACTGGTCGCCGTCGCTGATCCTGATCGGCCAGGCATCGTATTCGGCGGCAGTCACGCCCAGCTCCAGCAGTTCTTCGAGCAGGATGGTGACCTTCACGCCGTTGGGCGTGGCCAGCGAATACAGCTGCAGCGGGTGCTTGCCGCGCGGCAGATCCTTGTCGTGGGTCGGGCCGGCGATGGGCCGGTTGATGCTGGCGAAGGCGCCGCCGTTGCTCTTGTCCCAAGTCCAGACGCGGGGTGGAGTGTAGGTATCGTTCGCCATCTCGAGTTCTCACCTTGTGGGTTGAATGCCATGGATGCTAACCGCCGGGTCTGGGGTGCGTCAGCCGTTTTCCGGGACGCTGTTGCTGGGCGAACAGTGGTCTTCGCCCGGCGCAGTCGGTTGTTAGCATATGCATAAACGATATTAAAAATAAGTTGATGCATGATTTGAGATTATAAAAGAATCGCCGCTCAGTCCAACGGCGAAGCTCTGAAACGGCGCTTTCGCTCTGCCGCGTTTCGAGAGCCCCATGTCCGTCCAGCCTGCTTTCCCTGCATTCCTCCGCCTCGAAGGCGTCGGCAAGTCCTTTGCCGAGAACCGCGTGCTGGTCGACGTGGACCTGGAGATTCGTCCCGGCGAGGTCCTCGCACTGCTCGGCGCCAACGGCGCGGGCAAGTCGACCCTGGTAAAGATCATCGCCGGCTCCCACGCCCACGATGCCGGACAGTTGCGGGTGGATGGCGAGGAGGTGCGCTTCGCTTCGCCCCACGACGCCCGGCGCCATGGCATAGTCGCCGTTCACCAGCAGGTGGAGCAGGGCGTGGTGCCCGGCCTGAGCGTCGCGGAAAACCTCCTGCTGGACGAACTCTGCGGTGCCGGTTCCCTGTTCTTCCGTCCGGGTGAAGCGCTCAAGCGCGCAGCTGAAATCGCCGCGGGCCTGGAACTGCACCTGCCACTGCAAGCGCCCATCGAAACCCTGGGCACCGCCGAGCGGCAACTGGTGATCCTGTCCCGTGCGCTCGCATTGAAACCGCGCCTGCTGATTCTCGACGAACCCACCGCATCGCTGTCGACCCTCGAGGCCGAGCGTCTGTTCCACGTCATCGACCGTCTGCGCGAACGCGGCGTGGCGATCCTCTACATCTCCCATCGGTTGTCCGACCTGCAACGCGTGGCGGACCGCGCGCTGGTACTGCGCGACGGCCGCCTGGTGGGCGAATTCAGCGCGCCGCTGGACCTCGGCGCCGCCGTGGAATCCATGCTCGGCGCCGCGCTGGGCGAGGTGCAGTTGCAGCCGCTGCAGCGCGGCGAGACGGTGCTGTCCCTGCGCGACTGGCAGCTCGAAGCGCACAGCGCGGCCTTCGACCTGGACCTGCACGAAGGCGAGGTAGTCGCCCTGACCGGTCTGCTCGGCGCCGGCAAGAGCGAGATCGCCGAAGTACTGTTCGGCCTGCGCAAGCATCATGGCGGATCGATCCGCCTCGATGGGCGCGACTGGCTGCCGCGCACGCCGCGCGAAGCGATTGCCGCCGGCGTGTTCTTCGCCGCCGAGGACCGTGCGCGCAACTCGCGGGTGCCGGGCTTCTCGGTGCGCGCCAGCATGACCTTGCCGTTCCTGCGCAGCTTCAGCCGCTTCGGCTTCATCGACCGCAACGCCGAGCGCGCCAGAGTCGCGGAGCAGATCGAAGCGCTGGACATCAAAGGCCCCGGCCAGGAATTTGCCCTTGAACTGCTCTCCGGCGGCAACCAGCAGAAGGTCATCCTCGCCCGCTGGCTGCTGGGGCAGGGCCGCGTGCTGATCCTCGACGAGCCCTTCCAGGGCGTCGACGTCCGCGCCCGTCGCGACATCGGCCTGCGCATCCGCGCCAGCGCCGCCGGCCGCGCCACGCTGGTGATCTGCAGCGACCCGGACGAAGCCCTGGAAATTGCCGACCGCATCCTCGTCGTGCGCGACGGCGCGGTGGTCGCCGAGCTGCCCCGGCACGACCTGCAACGCAGCGAAATCCTCGCCCATCTCACCCCATCCAACCCTTCGCGCCAGGAAACTGTGCGTATCTAGAAAGGAGCCGTGCGTGTCCAGAACTGCCGTGGGCAGCGGAGCGACCACACCCGTCGCCCGCCTGCTCGACTTCCTCATCCATTACGCGCTGCTCCTGCTGCTGGCTCTGCTGGTGCTGGTGTTCGCGTTGCTGGAGCCGGCCTTCCTGCGGGTCGGCAACCTGTTCCTGGTGCTGCAATCGGTATCCATCGTCGCGCTGCTGGCCTTGGGCGTGACCCTGAGCATGGCCGTGGGCGGGCTGGACCTGTCCATCGGCGCGGTCGCCGCGCTGAGCCTGATGAGCGCCAGCTACGTGATGGTGGTGCTGGACTGGGGCCCGCTGGCGGCGATCCTCATCAGCCTCGGCCTCGGCACCCTGGTCGGCCTGCTCAACGGCTGGCTGATCGTGCGCATGCGCGTGCCGGACATCCTCGCCACCCTCGGCAGCATGTTCCTGGTGGTCGGCGTGCAACTGATTCCCACCGGCGGCCGCTCCATCGCCGTCGGCATGACCCTGCCCAACGGCGATGAGGCGCCGGGTGCCTTCGCCAGCTGGTTCCTCGCCCTCGGCCGCGCGCAGTTGTGGGACCGCGTGCCGGTGCCGGTGGTGATCATGCTCGGCTGTGCGTTGCTGGTCTGGCTGTTCCTCGAACGCACGCGGCCCGGCCGGTTGTTCTATGCCATCGGCGGTAACGAGCAGGCAGCGCGCCTCGCCGGTGCTGCGGTGGAACGCTACAAGCTGCTTGCCTACGTGCTCTCGGCGCTGCTGGCTTCGCTGGGCGGATTGCTGCTGGCGGCGCGCCTGGGGCGCGGTGACGTCAGCTCCGGCAACGGGCTGGTGCTCGACGCCCTTGGCGCTGCGCTGATCGGTTTCGCCGTGCTCGGCGCGCAGAAGCCCAACGCCTTCGGCACCCTGGTCGGCGCGGTGCTGGTGGCGACCCTGCTCAACGGCCTGACCATGCTCAACGCGCCTTACTACGCGCAGGATTTCGTCAAGGGCGCCGTGCTGGTCTCGGCCCTGATGTTCACTTTCGGTCTGGCCCGGCGCGGGCACTGATCGCTACTTTTCGGAGATTCAACGGATGAAATTCACCCCCGCCAAAACCCTGCGCGCGCTGTTCGCCGCCGGGCTGTTGTTGTCCGGCGCAGCCAGCGCCGTCGCGGCCGGCTTGCCCGGAGCCCCCGCACCCTTCGACAAGGGCGGCGTGCAGATCGCCCTGGTCGGCTACCTGTTCTCCGGCGACTTCCCCGAAGCCTACCTGCGTGGCGTGGAGAAGCAGGCCAACGCGCTGGACGTGAAGCTGCGCGTGTTCGACGCCCGCCAGCAGGCCGCCACCCAGCGCGAGATGCTGGAGCAGGCCATCGACCTCGGTGTGGACGGCATCATCGTCCAACTCGGCCTCGCCGAAACCCTCAAGGACTCCATCGACAAGGCGCTGGCCAAGGGCATCAAGGTGGTGACCTTCGACGTCGACGTGAACGACCCGCGCATCACCCGCGTCGAGCAGGATCACCGCGAGCTGGCGCGCCTGGCGCTCAAGCAGGTGCTGCAGGACAACGGCAACAAGTTCGACGCCGGCTACGTGTACATCGACGGCTTCACGCCCATGGAGCGCCGCGACGAAATCTGGCGCCAGGTGAAGGCCGAGAACCCCGGCATCGTCGAGAAGGCGCGCTTCGGTACGCTCAACGCACCCATCGCCAACTCGGTGGCCGACCAGGCCAGCGCGGTGCTGCGCGCCAACCCGGATATCACCGTATTCTTCGCGCCTTTCGACGAGTTCGCCAAGGGTGTGAAGATCGCCGTGGACGAAGCCGGCCTGGGCAAGCAGGTGAAGATCTACAGCGCCGACATTTCCACCGCCGACATCCAGATCATGAAGGAGCAGGGCAGCGCCTGGAGCGCCACCGCCGCGGTCAACCCGGAAGTGGCCGGAGCCATCAGCGTGCGCAGCCTGGCGTTGCGCATCGCCGGAGAGAATCCGGGCGAGCAGGTGCTGGTGCCGCCGACCCTGATCACCCGCCAGCAACTGCTCGATCTCGACGTGAAGAACGTCCGCGACCTGGCGCGCAAGGTACCGGCCTTCGGCGAGGCGCAGAAGGTCGCGCAGGCACCGTGGATTCCGCTGGCGAATTGACGATGAGCACGCACGACAAGGCCCGGCGCCTGAAGAAGGCGCGCTCGCCGGCTGCCGACCCGCGCTACGGCGAGCGCCTGCCGCCGGGGCAGGTACTGACCGAGCGCTTCCCGATCCTGCATGAAGGCGAGGTGCCGGAATATGACCTCACCACCTGGCGCCTGCGTCTGTCCGGAGCGCTGTCGCATAGGCTGTCGCAAGAGCCGCCGCAGGCGCTGGAACTGAGTCTGGACGACCTGCTGGCGCTGCCGCAGCGCGAGCTGGTCTGCGATATCCATTGCGTCACGCGCTGGTCGAAGTTCGACACTGCGTGGCGCGGCGTACACCTGTCCGACCTGCTCGCGCATTACGGTGTGGAGCCCGCCGGGCAGTTCGTCATGGCCCATGCCGACCACGACTACGAGACCAATCTGCCGCTGCAGGACCTGCTGTGCCCGGACAGCCTGCTCGCCACGCACTACGCCGGCGAACCGCTGACCCCGGTGCACGGCTGGCCGCTGCGTCTGGTGATCGCCGGGCGCTATTTCTGGAAGAGTGCGAAGTGGCTGCGCGAACTGCGGTTCAGCGACAGCGACCGCGCAGGATTCTGGGAGCGCAACGGCTTCCACAACGAGGCCGACCCGTTCCGTGAGGAGCGTTTTTCCGGCGAGGCGCTGGCTATTCCCGAGGACGAGTGGACCCGCAAGGCGTTCGATTGAGTGTTGCGCTGTTGCTGCAGTAACAGCCGCTGCTGTTGCTCTGGAAACACTGGTAACTGGTTATAACCAAAGCATTTTTTATTCGTTTGAAAGCACTCTGCCACTAGCTAGGATGACGCCTTCCCCATCTGGTCAGGGATGACCGGCGATACCGAGAAGCCGTGCCTTTTCGCTCATCACGAAGAGAGACCGGCCCCGACACCTGGAGCGCTTTCCCGAGCACTGTTTTCTCCACCCTGAGGAGGACAGTCGCTCGCGGTTTCCGGACTTCCGACACCAACCGCTCGAGCCCATCAGAAAAACACATCAGCGGAGTTCCGGACTCGCCGCCAACGGCGAGTGGCGCTCTTTAAGCGAGACAGGAGTACTTCGCGTGTTATCCCGTTCCCTCATTGCCGTTGCGGTGGCCTCCGTCATCGCCCAGTCCGCCGCGCACGCCGACGAAACCTCGTCGAGCCCCGAAGCCACCACCAAGCTCGAGACCGTGCTGGTCACCGGCACCCGCGGCAACAACCGCACCCTGCTGGATTCCCCCGTGCCGGTGGACGTGCTCACCGCGCAGGACCTCAAATCCACCGGCGCCGTCGGCGGCGAGCTGGGCCAGGCCCTGGCGACGCTGCTGCCGTCCTTCAACTTCCCGCGCCAGTCCAACTCCGGCGGCGCCGACCACGTGCGCGCCGCCCAGCTGCGCGGCATGAGCCCGGACCAGGTGCTGGTGCTGATCAATGGCAAGCGCCAGCACACCTCCGCTCTGGTCAACGACTCCTCGAAGATCGGCCGCGGCACCGCGCCGGTGGACTTCAACTCGATCCCCATCAGCGCCATCAAACGCATCGAAGTGCTGCGCGACGGCGCCGGCGCGCAGTACGGCTCCGACGCCATCGCCGGGGTGATCAACATCATCCTCGACGACGCCCCCGAAGGCGGCGAGGTGACCACCAGCTACGGCGCCTACCACACGCACCAGGACGCCATCGACAAGACCACCACCGACGGGCAGAACTCCTACACCGCCGCCAAGGCCGGCACGCGCCTGGGCGAGGACGGCTTCGTCCGCGGCGGCGCCGAGTTCATCAACCGCGAGCCGACCAACCGCGCAGGCTACGACGGCTTCGCCGATACGCCGGGGCAGCGCAACTACGTGATGGGCGATGGCCTGGCGCGCGACGTCAACGCCTGGTTCAACGGCGACCTCGCGCTGGGCGGCGGCAAGCTCTATTCCTTCGGCCTGTACAACGAGCGCCACACCACCGGCGCGGAGTTCTACCGCTACCCGGACGAGCACCCGGAGATCTACCCCAACGGCTACCTGCCGCAGTCCCTGGGCGACAACACCGACCTTTCCGCCACCCTCGGCTACAAGGGCCTGATCGCCGACACCTGGGACTACGACGCCAGCGTCACCCACGGCCGCAACCGCTTCGAATCCTCCACCCGGCGCACCCTCAACGCATCGCTGGGCGAAGACACGCCGACGCGCTTCGACACCGGCGACTACGAGCTGCGCCAGAGCGTCGCCAACCTCGACCTCAGCCGCGAGCTGAGCCTCGCCGGGCGGCCCTTCGTGTTGGCGCTGGGTGGCGAGTACCGCTACGAGAACTACATCACCACCGCCGGCGACGAAGCCTCGTACTACGGCGTCGGCGCGGATGGCGCCAACGGCCTGCGTCCGAGCGAAGAGGTGGACATCGACCGCAACGTCTTCGGCACCTACGTCGACCTGTCGGGCGATCTCACCGACAAGTTCTTCGTCGATGCCGCCGCGCGCTGGGAACGTTATGACGACGCCGGCAGCAAGCTCACCGGCAAGCTCAGCGGCCGCTACCAGCTGACCCCGGAACTGGCCCTGCGCGGCGCGGCGTCCACCAACTTCCGCGCGCCGTCGCTGGCCCAGGTGGGCTTCCAGAACACCACCAGCAACTTCGGCGACGGCGGCACGCTCACCGACATCCGCGTGCTCTCGGTCAACGACCCGATCGCCCGCGCGCTGGGCGCCGAGAAGCTCGACCCGGAGACCTCCAAGAACTTCAGCCTGGGCCTGACCGCGCAGCTGAACGAGCGTTTCGACCTGTCCTTCGACGTGTTCCGCATCGACGTCGACGACCGCATCACCCTGTCCCAGCGCATTGGCAGCGACGCCATGGAGCAGTTCATCCAGGACAACTTCGGCGTGGCCGGCGTGCATGACGTGAACTTCTTCACCAACGCCGCCGATACCCGCACCGATGGCGCCGAGCTGGTCCTCAACTACCACCAGCCCTTCGTCGGCGGGCAACTGGGCGTGACCACCGCGTACACCTACAACCACACCAAGGTGCGCAGCACCAAGGGCACGCCGCAGCAGCTGTCCAATCTGGGCATCGGCGAGGACGCGCTGGTGGGCGTGGAGGAGCGCAACACCCTCACCGACGCCGCGCCCAAGGACCGCTTCATCCTCACCACCACCTGGAGCGATGCGCAGTGGAACCTGCTCGGCCGCCTGACCCGGCAGGGCGAGACCACCCGCGTGTTCGACTTCGGCGACGGCTACCACCCGGAACAGACCTACGGCGCGGTGTGGCAGCTGGATGCCGAGGTGGCCTACAAGTTCACCCCGCAGTTCAGCCTGGCGGTGGGCGGCAACAACCTCACCGACAACTACCCGGAACGCTCAAGCTCGGAGATCAACTACGGCGGCAACCTGCCGTACGACGTGCTCTCGCCGATCGGCTCCAACGGCGCTTACTACTACGCCCGCGCGAGCTATTCGTTCTAAGGGCGGTCGTTCTGACCGAAGGGGGGCGCATCGCGGCCCCCACTACTTTTGCGGAGCCGATTCATGGCTGACAACTTCGCCACTGACAAGCCGGCCGGCCCGCGCCGGCAGCTGGGCGCCATCCATGCGCTGCTGCTGACGCTGGGCATGGTGATCACCAGCGACATCCTGAAAACCGCGCCCACCGTGGCGCTCAACGTCGGCCAGGAGCACTTCTACCTGGTGTGGGTACTCGGCGGGCTGCTGTCGATGGTCGGCGCGCTGTGCTACGTGGAGATGGCCTCGGCCTTCGCCCATCCCGGCGGCGACTACCACTTCCTCGAACGCGCCTACGGCCAGCGGGTGGGCTTCCTGTTCGCCTGGTCGCGCTTCGCCATCCTGCACACCGGCTGGATCGCGCTGATGGCCTTCCTCTTCGCCGATCACTTCAGCGCCTTGCTCGGCCTCGGCCAGCTCGGCAACGTGCTGCTGGCCGGTGGGCTGGTCCTTGCGCTGGTAGCACTCAACCTGATCGGCTGGCGGGTCAGCCTGGGCACCCAGGCCGGGTTGGTCGCGCTGGTCGCCGCGGGCTTTCTTGGCATTGTCGTCGCCGGCCTGTGGCTGGAGTGGCGCGGCTTCGTGCCGCCCGCCGTGGCACCGGTGGAACCCGAGCAGGTGGGCGTCGCCGGCTTCTCCGCCGCGCTGATCTACGTCTTCCTCGCCTTCGGCGGCTGGAGCGATGCGGCCACGCTGTCGGCGGAGCTGCGCGACAACCGCCGGGGCATCTTCACTGCCATGCTCGGTGCGCTCGCCGCGTTGCTGCTGATCTACCTGGCGCTGAACTGGGCGTTCATCCGCGGGCTGGGCTTCGATGGCCTGGCCGCCAGCGGAGCGCCGGCGCTGGAACTGCTCGGGCTGGCCTTCGGCGCGCCGGGTATCGGCTTGATCATGGCGGTGGTGGTGGTTTCCGCCGTCGCCAGCATCAACTCCACGTTGATCGTCGGCAGCCGCACCACCTACGCCGCCGCGCGGGACGTTCCCGCCCTGGGCGTGCTCGGCCGCTGGGACGTGCGCCATGGCGTGCCGCGCGCAGCATTGCTGGCCGAGGGCCTGGTGGCGCTGCTGCTCATTGCGGTCGGCGGCTGGAGCGGCCATGGCTTCAACACCATGGTCGAGTACATGACCCCGGTGTACTGGCTGTTCCTCAGCCTGAGCAGCGTGGCGCTGATCGTCCTGCGCCGGCGTCACCCGGAAGTGCCGCGGCCGATCCGCGTGCCGCTCTATCCGTGGCTGCCGCTGGGTTTCCTCGCGGTGTGCCTGTACATGCTGTATTCCAGCGTCGCCTATGTCGGCTGGGGAGCGCTGCTCGGTGTGGGCGTGCTGGCGCTGGGAGCGCTGCTGCAATTGCTGTTGCGCCCGCGCGTTGAAGCGGTCCAAGGCATGTCGGAGGAGGGCGCCTGATGCGCGCAAAAGCACTCTGGCGCAATGGCGCCGTGGCCGTCTTGCTGGCGGCGCTGGTCGGGCTATGGCTCAACGAGCCGTCTGCCAGCGCCAGTGGGGAAGCCAGCGGCCGGCGCATGTTGCGCACTGAGCTGTACCTGGAAGCGGTGGAGCTGTCGCAGTGGGAGGACTTTCTTGCCCGCGAGGTGACGCCGCGCTTCCCCGATGGTTTGAGCTGGCTCGACCTGCACGGCCAGTGGCGCGGCCCCAGCGGCGGGCCGGAGAAGCTGCCGTCACGGATGCTGATCCTCATCCACGCCGACAACCCCTACACGCGCCAGGCACTCACGGATATCGGCGCGCACTTCAAGCAGCGCTTCGGCACGGCGGTGCTGCAGGTCAGCAGCCCGGTTCGCGCTCGCGATCCGGACTGGACGCCGCAGCGCCTGGACAACCCTCAGCTGTCGCGCTGAAGCCCGGCCTCGATCAGGTCGAGCATGTAGCGCGGCAGGGCGAACGCCGCCTGGTGCACCTCGGGGGTGTAGTAGCGGGTCACCAGGCCGCTTCTGGCGAAGCGCTGGCGCAGGGTTTCCAGCTCGGTGCGCCGTACCTTCTCGCTGTTGGACGCCCAGCCGAAGGCCATGCTGCCGCCAATGTAGGTCGGCACCGCGGCGTGGAAGAAGCCCCAGTCGGCGAAGGTATCGGCCAGCCGCCGCGCCGTACCGCCCAGTTCCTCCGGCTGGAGGAAGGGCACGCCGTTCTGCGTGGCGAGGATGCCGCCGGTGTCCAGGCGCTGCTGGCAATTGCGGTAGAAGGCGTCGGTGAACAGGCTCGCCGCCGGGCCACCCGGGTCAGTGGAATCGCAGAGGATCAGGTCGAAGGTCTCGCGGCTTTTGGCGAGGTATTCCAGGCCATCGGCGTAGATCAGCTTCAGGCGCGGATCGTCCAGCGCGCCGGCCGAATGCAGTGGAAGTAGCTCGCGACACAGTTCGACCACCTGCGGGTCGATCTCCACCGCGACTATCTCCTCGATGCCGGCATGGCGGACGATCTCCCGCAGGATGCCGCCGTCGCCCACGCCGATTACCAGCACGCGGCGCACCGCGCCATGGGCGAGGATCGGCACATGGGCGAGCATCTCGTGGTAGACGAACTCGTCCGCCTCGGTGGTCTGCACCACGCCGTCCAGCGTCAGCACGCGGCCGAAAAGGCGGTTGCGGAACACCTGCACCTCCTGTTGGCCGGTATTGCCCTGGTAGATCGGCTCGTCGACGCTCAGCGCCTGCGCGTAACCGTCATGCAGCGACTCGCGGAATTCGCCCATCAGAAGGAAACCTGCGCCGGCTGCGACAGCCGCAGCACGGAGAGGTCGCCGGTGATGCGCTTCCACGCCAGGCGGATCGCCTCGATGTCCTTGCCGCGCGCGGCGCTGTCTTCATGCAGGATCACGATGACCTTGGTACTCAGCCGCTCGGGTTCCGGCGCGCCGTGGTCACGCCACTGGCCGTAGGCATCGTAGGCGGTGAAGCCATCCGGGAAGCGCGGCGTCACTTCCTTATCGAGGAACTGCCGCCAGCGCTGCTCGCTGATCTTCTCCTTGCCGTTCTCCTGGCCCAGCGCGAAGTACAACTCGGTGCGCAGCCACTGCGCCTGCGCCGGCCGGGTCGGGTCGCCCTGCAGGGTCGAGGTCGCAGGGTCAGTGGTATGGACGGAAGGAGCGGGCGGGGTGGCGCAGCCGAACAGCGCCAGGGCGAGGCTGGCGGCGAGCAGATGGCGGAGCATGGGACTTCCTTGCGGTGATGAGAGTTGAGCCAAACCGCCACTATAGAAGGTCGCTTGTTATTTCCTTAAATACTGAAAAAGCATTCTCATATGCTCATTTTCAGTTTTTATCCAAGCGGTCGAGAGTGCTCTAGGCCGGGCCTCGGCGCCAGGTCATGGATATTTTTGGCTGTGGTTAGATTTAATATTCACTACGGTTCTTTACTCAGCACTGAATGAGATATCCATTTCGCTGAAAGTGAAGTGTTTAATTCTAATGTGTTCGCTATAGCGCTCTCGTCGAAACTATCGCGAACAACATCGACGACATCGAATCCGAATCGCGGGTCGACACTGCAAAACCCGCCGTTCCCCCGCCATCTTGCCGCGCCGTCGCACCTCCCTAGAATCGGCCCCATTCGCAGCACTTCATTCCAATCGATTCAGGGAGCCCCACCATGATGAACGCCATGCAGATGCCGATGAACACCAACGCCATGATGCCGATGATGGGCATGCCCATGATGATGGCGACCATGGAATGCGAGATGCTCGACGACGGCATGATGTGCAAGATGAAGCCGGCCATGGGCATGGAAATGGCCATGTTCCGCAACAGCGCCGAGATGATGGCGATGATGATGAACTGCGGCATGCCGATGATGATGCACTGCGGCAACATGATGATGATGGGCATGTCCCAGTCCGCCATGGCCATGATGCCGATGATGGGCATGATGAACCCGATGATGCAGATGCCGATGATGGGCATGAACATGGGTATGCCCGGCATGAAGTGCATGATGGAATGCTCGATGCAGGGCGACATGATGATGTGCAAGATGATGCCGATGCAGGGCATGAACATGGAGATGTTCAAGAACTGCTGCATGCTGATGAACAAGATGATGGAATGCGGCATGCCGATGATGATGAGCTGCAACGGCATGCCGATGATGTGCTGCACCTGCTGATCGCAGGGCGCTGAAACGCGAAAGGCCCGGCGGGGGAACCCGCCGGGCCTTTTTTATTGCCTGGATTTAATGTCTGGGGCGGGCTCAGTCCAACCGCTCCACATAAGTCGTCACCAGGTACGCTACCGCCTCGCTGTCTGCGGTTATGGGAAAAATTAATTTATTAATATGGAGAAGGTTTAGCGGGCAGGAGGCTGGAAAATATATCTATCTGGCCTCAAGCTGTTAGTGCAAAAAAAACGGTGGTTATTCATATTAACCCGCAAATCCCCCATAGCCTGCATTGCGAATTGGTAGTTCTCTTCTTAAGCGACAGGTCTGCTGATTCCGAAAGGTCAGGCTAATTCTGAATATCTTCTGCCGGAATCAAAGGCAGCTTCATATATTGCTGTACTTCCTTTTCCAGTATCTCATAGGGGGTTCTGACTTGCGTCATTAACTCAGAAGATAGCTTTTGACACTCCTTTGCTTTGCAGTCTCCCTGAGAACCATTCTCCCAAACTCTTTGATTTTCAGAGAATAAAGCGCTAGCGTTGAGCATTAAAGGCTTTTCATGGCCATTCCCCTGGTAATAAAGTTCGGTAGAATATTTAACCAGTTCGTCATTGAATAACCACCATCTCTCAGTTCGGTTTGGGAGTTTAGAGTCTATAGGGTATGTTGTGTCCTTTCGCAGTCGGATGGCAAATTCTTTATATGATCCATACTGAGTCAAGGATGCATAAGCACCCTCAGCATTACGTTGATACCAGCGACTCATTCCTTTTGTAACAGGTAATGCCCCCCACTGACTTTCTACCGAAGCTGTTGTGCTGAAATCGATGCTTGCCTGTGCAGCGGCAATACTGGCTTTAGTCACGTGGTCAGGATTTGATTTAGACCCTTTCGTGAAGTTCTGATCAATAACTGGGCAATACTGATGAGTAAGGCGAGTCAAAACAAACCTTGAATCGTTTGTCACCCGGACTGCAACAGGAATTGATACGTCAGGAAACCCATAAGGTGTTGATAAAAATAAACAATCCTGCTGGGTGGTTTCCGGATTTTTTTGAGTTGAACTATTAGGGTGCGCCAGATATTCGAACATCAGATCAGTTTTAGTATGATCTCCTGTTTTTTCGGGAGCCAAATTTTTGACAATATCCAAATATCCTTGCTGGTGATAAATAACATTAGGTGAAATGAAGACAGATATCCTACTTAATCGATAGCCGCCGGCGAGAGCTTGTGGAATATCCGCACCTATCACGCCAACTCTTTCTGGTTCCGGGAGCAGCGGCAGGGTGACAGAGTCGTTGGTCGAGTCATAATCAAATCCTGGGCTAAAGACTGGCGCAACACCCGGTATATTTTCAGCCAGCCTGAATTTTGATGTTGTTTTTGTGTAAGTGGCGACCACTTTTGCGCCGGCAGAGATGTTATCTAACACAGATTTGTTTTCTTGTGTGCTGAGGAATGAGATGTAGATGTCCTTAATGGAGAAGGTGAAGTGAAACGAATTGCCGTGCGCTTCTGCATAGGCGTCCCTTCCCATAAATGTCAAGATTATTGAAAGTGAAGCAAATGCGCCAATAACAAATCGACCAAGTAAGTCGGCTGAATTTAAATAGATTTTCACTTGTGGTCTCGATCACTGATTAATGAGAATTCTTAAATTCGCCCTGGGAGGTAAAAGAGGGTATGTTTATTTTTCTACTCTAAAATTGGTGCTGTTTAGGAGTGGAGTTTGAAAAATAAATCTGTCCCCTTTTCTCTGGAAAGGCGAGGTTGACCTTGGTCTGGGAAAGCGAATCCAGCGGCGCCAGGCGCGCGGCGGGGTACCCACCGCAACCAGTCAGCGCCAAGCAGAACGCCCAGACCACACCACTCTTATGCATCGCCGTAGAAACTCCATTCCACGGTTTCGTTAGTCAGGGTGGTTTTGTCCTTCAGCGGCCAGGGGCGGATGATGAAACGCTTGACGTCCCAGGTGGGGAAGATGTCGCCCTCCTTGAACAGGCGGACGGTATCGGTCTTGACGATGCTGCGCTCGGCAGACCAGAGCACGCGCCAGTAGCCCGCGCGTGGGCACGGCTGGCCGCTGTAGCAGATATGGAAATCGGTGGCGCGGATAAACGCCGGGGAACCGGGTAGTGGCTTGCCGGTAGCGGGGTCGAGGCCCTTGGCCTTGGCCAACTGCTCGATCAGCGCTTCGCTGGGCTTGGGTGGCGGGATATTGGCCTCGCGCTCTTCCAGCCATTTCAGCTTGCCATCCCATGGCGGGAGCTTGGCCGGCGGCAGAGGAATGATCTCGTTGATCTCGGGAACCTTTGGAGAGGCGTACGAGTAGTCACCCAAGATTTTTCCGATTTTTTCGTAACGTGTTGCTCGTTCTAGGTCTTCTTTTAGACCAAGATAATAAAGCTCATTAGAAGAGAGCGGACTGCGAAAACCATTTTCCAAATAAGATGCCGAGCTTTCATTTCCAGCAGCCACACCAAGCTGGAATGAATCAAGTGCAGCAGGATAGTTACCATCTTCTTGAAAATATATACCTAAGGCAGAAGCAGCCTTGCCTTGCCCTTGCTCAGCAGCACAGCGATACATCTGCATTGCGATAGCAGGAGCTATATCGCTCGGCTCCAACTTCTCGCCAACATAGTATTGTGCGTCAGCACTCCCCTCGTCAGCAGCCTTTCGATAGTACCGTAACGCCATCTCCGGGTCCCTCTTCAGACCCGCGGCGCCCCTTTGCAGAAAGAGACCAACGAAGAAATATCCACTGGCAACTTGCACGTCGATCAGTTGTTGGCTCATGCGTAGATGCTCATCGCCGCTGATTTGGTAGTGATTACGTAATGCGCCATTTTGTAGGTTGACGTTGGCCTTGCTGTGGCCATTCTCCGAAGCAATGCGATAGAGCCGTTCGATCTGTGCGTCCACCATCTTGTTCTGCTTGAGTTGATTGTTTCTCTCCAGCCAACGGGCATATTGGAAAACTACATCGCTATCGGCTGAAGGGTCTGGAAGCTTCTCATGCTTACAACTGAACGCCAGGTTTGCCTTTATATTCGAGAGTGAATCCATAGCATTCCCCTTAATCGACGAGATTACGGTATTATTTGCCCCGCCACAGGCGACCAGCGCCAGGCTGGTCATCAGAAGAATCTGGCGCATCAATCTTTATTGCTCAGTGTGGGTTCGTCGTAACGAAACTCAATGAGAGAGGCAATAGGGCCAACCATCTTTCTCTTGTTCTTTTGACGCCTATTATTCTTTCCAATTATGTCTTCCCAAGACTTGAACGCCTTCGCCGGATCATCCTGCGCCCCTCTTTTATCTGTATGTAGATTCCACAACTCCCGCCGCATCCTCCTACTCACGTCATACCGCTCATGGGCAATATTCAATTCACTGTCTACCTGCATGCTGCGGGTATTGATATTGGCCGAGCCGTGGGTGGTGAAGACATCGTTGACGATCATCAGCTTGGAGTGGATGTACACCGGCATCCAGGGTTTGCCCGGCGGGGAGTCCGGGGCCACCAGGGAGCAGACGTGGATTTTCAGGCCAGGGCGTTCTTCGAAGCCGTAAGGCTTCGCTGCATCCTCGCCGGGTAGTGGGTCGTCATCGGTGATGGTCGGTTCCACCGTTGTCTGGTGGGCAGGATCAGTTTTTCGCGGCTTGGATCGTTCATCGTGCACCGGCTCACCCCGCATCAGCTTGGTGACCTTGGGTATGGTGTCGGCCCGGCCCAGGGCGTCGAGCATGCGCTGGGTATTGACGGTGCCAGGGCCGATGCCTTCTTCGTTGGCATTGGTGACGACGAACAGGTGCAGGGCGCCATGCTTGCCGGGGTCGCGTCCATTGGCTGTCTGACGTGCCGCCGTCTGGAGAATGGCGTCGGCCAGCGGTGGGCAACGGAAGTACTGGTTTTCGATGTAGATGTACTGGGTGGCGTTGTTGATCGCCCGCAGGTAGAGGCGCTCAATGTCACGCTTGTTTTCCTGGGCCTGGGTTCGCAGAAGCTGCGCCATGACCAGATCGCTGCCTTCTTCGCAGCGGTCGAAGGAAAGCTGCTCTGCAACCTGCATCGCTTGCCGCGCTTCGATCAGGTCCTCGCCGGTTTCCTTTTCCCACGCGGTGGCGAAGTTGTGATGCAGGTGTTCGAGTATCGGGCCGCGGACTTTGCTGGAAATATCCTGGCGGGGCCATTTGCCGCGCGGTCCCTCGTTTGGCTCGTAGGGCTTGCCGTCGGGATCCTTGGGATCGACAGCGCTCTTGAGGTCGCCGCTGGGGCGCCGCTTGGAGGAGTGCGCATTGGTGTCCCAGTAGGCATCCAACATGTTGTGCCCCATGACGAAGCCGACGGCCTTGTCGGGCAGTTCGTAGTCGACCAGTACGGTCTTCTGGTGGTGGGTGGGCGCCGCGAAATAAGAGAAAAGTGTCGAGGTGCTGATGCCGGGGTCCAGCGCCTGATTGGCCGCGCGCCAGGCAATCTCCACCCGGTCGGCGAAGCCAAAGCCACGGCTGACGAAGACCGGGTGCCCTTTACCTACCCGACCCTTGGCGGTCCAGCCGGAGGCCGTACATTCGGCGAACCATTCACGGTCCTTGGCATACTGGACTTCCGTTGCCGTCTGTCCTTCACGATCCCAGAGGTGTGGGCCTTTGCCCGGTAGGTTGGCCTCCCCCGCGTAACCGGCTGCGTTGAAAGGCGCCTCCCAACCCAGTACGCGCACCTGAATACCCTTCTCCGCCGCTTTTTGCTTGAGCAGGTCGCCAATCGACCGGCTCTTGCCGTCGCGGATGAAGTACATGGACGGCTGGAAGCCCCAACAGATGATGTCGATGGACCTCTCGGCCTTGGCGATAGCCTCGTGCACAGCCCTGAAGGCTTCTTCGCCATTGATCAGGTATTGATAGAGCGCGGGTACCGGATGGTATTCGGTGCGGCGCATGAACCAGGGTGAAATGCAGGTGGCTTCGTTACTGTGTTGGAGAGCTACCGGGACAGTGATTTCAAGTTTTTCGCATTGACTCATGGCTGTTCTCCTTCGCGGCCGTCCAACAGATTCAGCAACCGTGCATACAGTCCTCTATCGTCCACATGCTTGATGGGCTGCTTCACGCGCGGGTCAGTTTGGGAGGGGTGGTTCTGCAGGCCACGGTTGGCAAGTTCGCCGCTCGCGGCATTGCGGTAGTCGGTGGGGACAGGAATCTGGTAGCTCACGCCACTGCTGGTCTCGAGCCGATAGTTCCGGGTGACGACCTGATGCTCGAGCGCTATATGGCCTGTCTCATCCAGAACGCCTTCCTGCAGCAACGCACCATCGGCATAGAGCTTGTAGGGCATGCCGGCCCACGCCAACTGGGGCGCATTGGGCGCTTGGGGAATGCTGATGCGCAGTCGCTCCACGGACTGGAGCTTCGGATACTCCGGATGGGTCGCCGGCATGCTGGCGGGCCCGCGCAGGGAGAAGTGCGCTGCCTTGATGTTGAAGTCCCCCTTGGTGCCCAGCTCGATGCGGTACGGGTCGAGGGTGATGTAGGTGCCGCCTGCGTTGAGGGTGATTTTCTTCTTCGCGACGATATGCACCTCATCCTCGGTGCTGGTGATTTCCAGGCCGTGGCGGGCTAGCAGTTCCATCCGATCGTTCTGCGCCTGAATGCTCACCGGCCCCTGGTTGGCGAAGAGCTTCATGCCTAGTTTCTTCACGAACAGGCCGATGCCTTCGCCGACTGCCGCGGTGAAACGCTTGGCGACGCTGATATCCATGTGGGCGCCGGCGGTGGCGATCAGGTTCTGCCCGGCAGCCAGTTGCAGGTGCCCGCCACTGGTGGCGGCGATGCCGTCAGGCGCCGAGGCGAGGATGCCGGGTTCCCGGAGCAACTCCAGGGCGGCCTTGAGTTGTTCGGGCGCGTACCGGTCTGGCTCCATCGCTACCGCCTGGGCCGCATCGCGGGCCATGCTGCGGATTTGTTCCAGGGCCTGCTCCAGCTCGCGCACGGCGGCCTGCATGTCCAGCGTTTTGCCCTGCGAACCGGGCTGGGCGTCGGCGCTGATGAACAGGCCTTTGCCGGCCCTCACTGCGCCCCAACCATCGGTGCGCAGTTCGAAGCCTTCGCCGCGTTGTTCGCGCTGCGCATCCACCAGATGGCCGAGGTTCAGCTGGCTCTTGCCGCTGTATTCGGTGGACAGCTTGATGTGCTCTTTCCCACGCGAGTCATCCAGGCGCAGCTTGTTATTGGCCGGCGTGCGCAGGACGTTGCGCTTGTAGTTTTTCAGCGTGACGTGATCGGGATGCCGCGAGTCGTGGAAGGCATAGGCGATGTACGGTCGGTCCGGGTCGCCGTTCTCGAATTCGACGCGGACTTCGGTGCCTTGTATCAAAGGCAGGTGCAGGCCGTAGGTATCGCCGGCATAGGGGCGCGCCAGCCATAGCCACATCGACTCACGCCCTGCGGGCCAGGTATCGCGGTCGAATAGGAAGTGACATTTATAGCGGCCGTCTTTATCGATGTGGCCGTACAGGTCGTTCGGCTCGGGGCTGGTGACGCGGGCTGGGAGAGTGCCAGCGATCACCGGCTTGGCCGGCACGTCGGGGCGGAAGCAGACCTGTTCGTCGTAGGGGATGGCCTCGAACTGCACCTCGAAGCTGCGGTCGCGGGCGGCACAGCTGTGCACGCGAACGATCACCGCACCCGGCGCGAAGTGTTTGTCTACGCCGTCGAGCTTCAGTATCTGTCCGGGAAGCAGCGCGGGGCTACTGGTGCAGCCGGTCAGGCGCGTGCGCGCGTTGAGATAGCGTTCATGGGCGAGGCGCGCGTAGAAGTAGCCGCTCTCGCTTTCCAGGTCTTCGTCCTGGGCGTAGACGTCGCCGAGTTTCTGGTGTGGCTCGCCGTAGTGGTAGGCCTCGCCGTAGGTGGTTTTCGGCGAATTGAGCTGGTCGACGCTGGCGTCCAGTTGGGCAGCAGCGTCGCGGTAGTCGTAGGCGCGGTTGCTGACTCGTTGCACGACCAGTCGATGGCCGCTCTGCAGGTTCCAGACGGCGTCCCGGCCGCTGGATTCCAGCGCGGAAAGTGGGCGCAGCGGCAACGATGGCGCGGGCAGGTAGTGGCGCTGATCGTCGTGGAACTCCACCGTCTCGATGCGCAGCTCCGGGTTCATCGAGAAGCGATACCAGATGCCCACTTCGGCGGTGAGGCGCTGGATGAAGGCCAGATCGTCCTCGCCGTACTGCATCACCTGTTCGCGCGGCGGATATTCGCGGGTCAGCTGGAAGAGGAAATCCTGGCCGGCGAACTCGTTGCGGCGCAGCACCTGCTCGACGATCTCCGGCACGCTCTGGTTCTGGTAAAGGCGGTACTGGCGGGCGAGACCCAGCAGCTTCAGACGGGGAACGAAAACCACCTCGTAGCGGGATTCGTCCCGTGACATGGACAGCAGGGAAAAGCGGCTGATCGTGCCGTACAGGGTGCGCAGGGGCGGAGCGATCGGCGGCGTGTAGCCGGGGATGCCCAACTGCTCGGGCGGCGCGCGCAGGCTGAGGCTGGCGTCCTTGCAGAGGAAGGCGTCGGCTGGGAGGTCGCGGTGGGTACTGGTGAATTCGATGCGGTAGGTGAAGGGCTGGCTGAGTCCTTCTTCGCCAGTGAAGGCCAGGACATCGAGCGGCGCATCGACGTCCCTGAGGCTGAGGGTGTGGCGGCTGTGATCGAAGAAGCGGTGGGCGGCATCGATGAGCATGGCGGACGTCCATTCCAGAGGAATGGTCATCCCACCAGTTAGGCTGTCGCCTTGTCAGTCGGACCGGTCCGTAACGGTCGTCCGATTGGTCGGCACCTATGCCCGCCTATCCTTAGTCCAGCCGCTCCGCATAAGTCGTCACCAGGTACGCCACCGCCTCGCTGTCCGCCGGGTTGCGGTAACTGTGCGGCTGGTCGGCGTAGAACAGGATGGAGTCGCCGGTGCCGAGGAGGAAGCGTTCTTCGTTGACGCTGATTTCCAGCACGCCCTGGGCGACCACCAGGTTTTCCTGGGTGCCGGGGGCGTGGCCGGTGGAGTGTTCGATGGCCAGGCCTTTCAGGCGCAGTTCGTAGAATTCCACCTGGCGCGAGACGTCGAAGGGGAACAGCGCGCGGCTGACGAAGGCGCCGTCGCCGCTGACCAGGCGCTTGCTGTCGCGCGCGGGCAGCACCGCCACGCCTTCGAAGGCGCGGTCATCGAGGAAGGCGGCGACCGAGACCTTCAGGCCCTGGGCGATCTTGCACAGTACCTTGATCGACGGGACGCTGCGGCCGGATTCGATCTGCGCGAGCATGGTGCGGCTCACACCGCTGAGGCGGGCGAGGCCGTCGAGGGAAAGGTTGCGCTTGGCGCGCAGGCGCAGCAGGTTGCTGGCGACCCGTTCGCCGATGGGGTCTTCGGCGGTGCCGGGAGTTGCGTCGAACTCCACGGCCGGCAGCTCCGTGGAAAGCGACAGGCCCATGGATCAGGCCTCGCGGCGGCCGCTGTCGCGGCTCTGCTGGACGATCTGGAAGGCGTCGTAGCCGGCGCGCTGCGCGTACAGCATCCACATCAGCTCGGCCTGGCGACGGGCCTGGCGGCGCGTGCGGTGGCGGGCGAGGTCGATGATGTTGTCGGTGCGGTCCATGGCGGCTCCAGAAGGCTTGCAGGCAAGCCGGTTGCGGTGTGTTGGAGCTACCTTAGCCGTGATCCTGTTAGAACAAGAAATACTGAATTAGCATTTGGTAATTACTTAATAAGCTATAACGGACGTGAAGGGAAATCCGCCTGAACCGCCACGGACACCGCGTCCGGCCGCCAGAATTCCTGGTCGAATTCCACCAGCAAGCCGTCCTCGGCGTAGTTCAGCCGCTCCAGCACCAGGTTGCTGGCGCCGGAGGCCAGTTGCAGCAGTTCGGCGTGGTCGTCGTTGACCGTGCCCAGGCGCAGGTTGAGCGTGCAGCGGGTCTGCACCTTGCCGAAGCGTTCGCGCAGCACGGTGGTCAGCGAACGGTCCAGGCGCGTGTCGAGCAGGTCCGGGCACCAGCTGGCGAGGAGGGTGTTGATCTCCACCAGCACCGGGCGGCCGTCGATCAGCCGGCGACGGTGCAGGCGGAACACCGGTTCGTCCGGCGATGGCAGGTTCATCCGCGCGGCCAGCCAGGCCCCGGCGCGGCGGCGCTCGGCGCTCAGGCACTCGGTAAGCGGCTCGCGGCCCTGCAGGCGCACGTAGTCCATGAAGCTGACCAGCCGCGTCGGGTCGTAGTCGATGCGCGGCGGGCTGAGGTACCAGCCGCGACGGTTCTCGCGGTAGATCAGCCCCTCGGTTTCCAGTTGCTGCAGGGCCTGGCGCAAGGTCACGCGGGTGCACTCGAAGCGCTCGGCGAGGTCGCGCTCGGGGGGCAGCTTCTGCCCGGCGAGGAAGCGCCCCTGGGCGATGTCCGCGGCCAGCTGGTCGCGGATGCGCGCGTAGTGCGGCGGGATGGCCTGGTAGAGCATGGCGAGCCTCAGGAATGGCCGGCGGCGAGTGCCGGCGGTTCGTCATGCAGTTCCCGCTGCCAGGCCAGCAGACCGTAGATCGCCAGCACCACGAAGCCGGCGTAGAGCCCGGCGGTGAGGTACAGCGCCTTGTAGAGGAATACGCCGGTGTAGAGCACATCGAGGATGATCCACAGCCACCAGCTGGCGACGTACTTGCGTGCGGCCCAGAAGCTCGCCACCAGGCTGAAGGCGGTGAGTGCGGCGTCCATCCAGGGCAGGGCGGCGTCGGTGTGGGCGTGCATCGCCCAGCCCAGGGCGAGCGCACCGACGGCGCCGGCCAGGCAGCTGGAGAGGGCGGTGGCCAGCGGCAGGCGTTCGACGCGCACCTTGCCGTGGTCGCTGCCGCCCTTGCTCCATTGCCACCAGCCGTAGAACTGCAGGACCACGAAGACCAGTTGCAGGAGCATGTCGGAGTAGAGCTTCACGCTGAAGAAGATCCACGCGTAGAGCAGCACCGCCACCACGTTCACCGGCCAGCACCAGCGGATGCGTCGGGCGGTGAGCCAGACGCCGAGCACGTTGACGATCACCGCGATGATTTCCAGAGCAGACATTCGCGCTTACCTCAGAAGTTGACGCTCGCCGTCAGGCGAGCCGTGCGCGGCGCACCCTGGAACAGGTAGCCGTCGCCGAAATATTCACCGACATCGCGCCAGTAGCGCTTGTCGAACAGGTTGTCGACGCTCAGCCGCAGCGTGGTCGGGTAGTCGCCGATCCGTGTGCTGAAGCGTGCGCCGGCGTCGTAGACGGTGTAGCCGCCGACCTCCACTGCGCCGTCGCGGTCGGCGTACTTGGCGCCGCTGTAGCGCGCCGCGCCGAGCAGCGACAGCCCCGGCACTTCGGCCAGCGCGTAGTCGGCCTGCAGGCTGGCGCGCAGGCGCGGGACGTTGATCGCCTGGTGGCCTTCGTAGTCGTCCGTGCCGCTATTGACCACCCGCGAGCGGATCGCCGCGACGCTGCCGCTCAATTGCAGCGCGGAGGTTACCCGGCCACTGGCGGACAACTCCAGCCCGCTGTTCTTCTGCTGGCCCTGCTGCACGTAGGTGAAGGTGCCATCGCCGTTGGGCCGGGCGAACTGGTAGGCCTGGTGGATCTGGAACAGCGCGGCGCTCCAGTCGAAGCCGGCCAGCTCCTGCTTGATACCGAACTCGACCTGGCGCGAGGAGGTGGGCGCCAGGGTATCGCCGGCGTTGCTGGCGAACCAGGGCGCCTCGCCGCCCAGCGACAGGCCCTTGCTGTAGCTGCCGTAGAGGGAGATGTCCTCGCGCGGTTTGAAGATCAGCGCGCCATTGGGCAGGAACTCCGAGCGGCGGGTGTGGCGGGTGGTGTCGCCATCGGTGTCGAAAGTGCGTTCGTCCAGGCGCACCTGGCGGCCGCCGAGTACCAGCTGCCATTGCTCGTTCAGGCTGATGCGGTCGCTGGCGAACAGGCCGTACTGGCGGCTGTCCAGGTGCCGGTAGCTGTGGCCGGGCTCGCCGTCGAAGGGCTCCACCGCGCCGATGCCGGTGTAGATGTTGCCGGTGCCGACCCACTCGTTGAGTTCCGGGCGGCTGTCCAGCACGCGGCGGAAGGCCGAGGTGCCGACGGTCAGCTCGTGGCGCAGCCAGCCGGTGGCGAACTGGCCGTGCAACGCGGCTTCCAGTTCGTCGTTGCGGCGCGTGTCGTCCGGGCTGCGGAAGTCGTAGAGGTCGTAGTCGCCTTCGGGGCTGAAGTAGTTCGGCACGGCCGAGTCGGCGCAACTGGCGGCGCCGTAGCAGCCCCAGGGGAAGGCGCTGTAGTCGTCGATCACCACCTTGCTGCGCGAGGCGCTGAGGATGCCGGTCCAGGCATCGTCGAAGCGGTACTCGAAGCGCGTGTTGAGGTTCAGCGACTCGATGCGCACCGGGTCGGCCCAGCTCTGGTAGCCGAGGCGGTCGTGCGGGTCGATGCCGTGGGGCAGCTCGCTGCCGCCCAGCAGCTGGTAGCCCGGCGCCGAGGGTTGGCGACGATTCTGGTATTCGGCGTCGAACTGCCAGAGGGCGTTGGATGAGAGGTTCCAGTCCAGCGCCAGGGAAGCGAAGTCGCGCTTGCCGTCGGTGTGGTCGATGTAGGAGCGCAGGTCCTCGTGGGCCAGGTTCACCCGCACGCCGACGGTCTGCTCGGCGTCCAGCCAGGCGCCGACGTCGGTGGCCAGGTAGCGGCCGCCCTCGTCATCGGTGCCGAGGGTCACCGAGCGCACATCCTGCGGCCGCTTGGTGACATAGTTGATCACCCCGCCGGGCTCGGACACGCCGCTCTGCAGGCCGGACAGTCCCTTGAGCACCTCGACCTGTTCCTTGTTCTCCAGCGCCACGTTCTGCTCGCCGGTGATGGTGCGGCCGTTGATCTTGTAGCTGCTCGCGGCGTTGAGCGAGTAGCCGCGGATCTCGAAGTTCTCGTAATAGCCGACCGGCGCGTAGGCCTCGCCGGTGGAGGCGTCGTTCTTCAGCACGTCGCTGAGCAGGCGCGCCTGCTGGTCCTTGAGCAGCGCCTGGTTGAACACCGAAATGGAGGCCGGCGTGTCCAGCAACGGCGCCTCGCCGAAGCCGCCGACCGAGGCGCGGTCGCTGGCGTAGCTCCCGGTGTCCTGGCCGATCACCGTGACGGTATCCAGGGTGGTGGCTTCCTCGGCCTGGCCGGGACCGCTGGCCAGCAGCACGGCCAGGGTCAGCAGGCTGAGGGGAAATCGCGTGCGCGCTTGGCGCGGCAGGTACTGCATGGAACGCTCCTGAAGATCGCCGGGGCGTGCGCCGGGAATGCACGGGGCATAGCCCCTCCCGCGCGAAACGGATGGCCGTGGATGTGAGACGTGATTGCCCGCGAGCGGGCTGTCAGGCCGGAGCTGCTCCGGTGGTCAATGGCAGGGCGGGCTCTGCGGCCCATTCCTGCAGCGAGCCGTCGTAGATCGCGACCCGCGTTTCCCCGGCCAGCGTCAGCGCCAGGGCGAGGGCGGCGGCGGAGATGCCGCCGCCGCAGTACAGCAGCAAGGGAGGTTCGGCCTGGCGTAGCCCGGCAAGGGCCTCGTCCAGTGCCGCGCCGCGCCGGTAACAGCCGTCATCATCGAACAGGCTGCGGGCGGGCAGATTACGGCTGCCGGGGATGTGCCCACGGCGGGCGTAACGGGTGACGGCGCTGCCGTCGAACAGGGCAGCGGAGAGGGCGCAGACCAGTGTGCCGGCCGCGTCGCCCGCCACGACTTTCTCGACGTCGTGGCGCTCGATCCAGAAGCCGTCGCGGTACTTCGCCGCGACCGATAGCGTCGCGTTTCCGGCCTCGGAGGATTCGCCTTGCTCCAGCGCAAAACCGGCGGCGCTCCACGCCTGCAGGCCACCATCGAGCACCGCTGCGTCGATTCCCAGGCTGCGCAGCATCCACCACAGGCGCGCGGCCCAGAAGCTGTCGCTGCGGTCGTAGATCACGATCAGCGAATCGTCCCGGATGCCCAGCTTCTGCAAGGCATCCAGCGCCGCTGGCGCCTCCGGCAGGGCGAAGCTGAAGGGCGCAGCGGCATCCGCCAGATCGCCCAGCAGGTCGGCATGCCGCGCGCCACGAATGTGCCCGGCGAGCCAACCGGCATGGCCGCTCTGCACGCGGTAATCGCCGTCGAACTGCGGGGCGGCCAGTTCGACGCTGGCATCCAGCAGGCACAGGCGCGGATCGTCCAGCGTGTAGGCGAGCTCTTTAGCGCTGATCAGAATGTCGCTCATCTCAATCCACCTTTGTCGCCAGTTGGCGGATATGGTCCAGCAGGCGCTGGCCTTCGTTGCCGAGGAACCAGCGGGTGTGGCCGATCAGGTAGTTGTCGTAGGCCAGCGAAGCGCTCTCGGCCGAACCGAGGATGCCGTGGAAGTAGATGACCTCGGACAGCGCGAAGTCCGCATGCACCAGCGGCAGCAGGGCGGCCAGCGCGAGCAGGTCATCGCGGCTCAGCGGGCGCACGCTGGCGTAGCCCTCCAGCAGCGCGTCAAGGGCGTCGAGGTCGGCCTCGGCGGCGCGGCCCTGGTCCAGTTCCAGCCAGGGCACGAGGTTGCGTTCGATGGCGGTGGCCAGGTCGAACAGCGCGAAGCTGCGGTCGCTCAAGCCGAAGTCCAGCACCGAGACCACCTGTGCCTGCGGGCTGTCCTCGCTCCACAGCAGGTTGGAGGCGTGCCAGTCGTTGTGGGTCCATAGCGCCGGTTGGCGCTGCAGGTAGGGCAGCAGCTCGCGTTGCAGCGGCAGGTGCAGCTCGCCCAGGCTTTCCTTCCACGGGCGCGCCTGCAGGTACTCGGCGAGGGCGGGCGCCTGGGGAAAGGTCGCCTCGATGGCGGCGAGCGGGTCCGCCGCGCCGAACAGGTTCAGGTTGCTGAGCAGCACGCCGGCACGCCGCGATGGCGCATCGAAGCCTTCGGCGGCGCGGTGCAGTTTCGCCAGCGCGGCGCCGGCGGCGAAGGCATGGGCGTTGTGCTGGAAGGGCGTCCAGGACAGCGCGTCGCGGTAAAGATCCAGGCCTTCGGCCTTCTCATGGACTTCATAGGTCCAGCCGTCCCGTTCGATGGCGCTGCGGCCATGGCGATCGCGCAGTACCCGGGCGACCGGTGCGCCGCGGCGGGCCAGGTGATCGAGGAAGGCGTGCTCTTCCGCCAGCCAGTCAGCCGTACGCACGCTGGGATGATGGCGTTTGACGAACAGCGGGCCGCTGGCGGTTTCCACCAGTGCGGCGGCGGAAAAGGGCCGGGGGCTGTGCCAGCTCAGGCGGGCATTGGCGCCGGCCTGTGGGAAGTCCGCCAGCAGGGCGGCGACTTCCGCTTCGGTCAGCGCCGGCCAGTCGGCTTCCACCGGCTCCAGGCCCATGCCGTGGCTCAGGCGTTTGGTCATGCAGGGGTCTCCACTTGCCAGGCATTGCTGGTGGCGCCGCGCCAGATTTCCGGGTCGCGCAGCACACCGTATTCATGCAGCCACTGGGCGTAGGGCTGCAGCAGTTCTTCGCGCTGCTCGCCCCAGCGGCCCTGATGCAGCCAGCTGGGTGCGATGCGCCGCAGGGATTCTGCCAGCATCTCGCGGGGAAAGTAGGGAATGGTGCGTTCATAGACCGGCAGCGCAGCCTCGGGCTCGGCCGCCGCCGCGAGGAATCCGCGTGCAGTGACGGCGAGGAAGCGCCGGGCGATGTCCGCATTGGCGTCCAGCCAGTCTTCGCGGGCGCCCAGCAGATAGCTGTGGTAGGGCGGCGCGCCGATCTCGTCCACCGGCAGCACCACGCGGCGCTCCTCGGCGATGGCGCTGGGCAGCAGCGCTTCCCAGGCCCAGTAGCCGCCGAAGCTGGCGTCAGCTAGGCCGGCGGCCAGGTCTTCCGGGCGCAGCTCGCGGAAGCCGGCATCGACCAGTTCCACCGCGTCCGGGTCGCCGCCATCGCGGGACACCAGGTGGCGCACCATGGCCAGGCCGCGCGGCGTCGGGTTCAGCGCCAGGCGCTTGCCCTGCAGGTCGCGCGGGCGGCGGATACCGCTGTCGGTGAGGGTCTGGATCGACTCCAGGCCGCGATGGTTGATTGCCGCCACGCCGATCAGCGGCTGGCCCAGTTCGCGACGCACCAGCAGGCGGTTGCTGGGGAATACGCCAAAAGCGGCGGCGCCGCGCGCCAGATGGTCGAGGGTGTCGCCGTGGTAGGGGTCGTGCACCACCAGTTCCACGTCCAGCCCCGCCTCGCGGTACCAGCCGCGTTCACGGGCCAGATAGAAACCGGCCGAATTGGGCCAGGGATGGAAGTATTCGAGCATGACCCGCAAGGCAAACATTGAAGCTTTCTCCGATACGGCCAAGGGCCGGCGACTGCGATGGGCGTATTGAAGAGGAGGATATTTGGTATATACCAATATGAATTTTACTGGTTTTTATAATCCAAAGGAATAAAAAAGCCTCCGCCCGGCTGAGCGGAACCTGCGGGAAAATGGAAATGGCGTTTTTCACCCGGATCGCTCTGGCGCGGGCATTGCGGGTTATGACCTCATGCGATTTGGATATTTATGGTTATAAGAAGTAGCGGATACAGTAGCGGCTCAATCTAAGGCAGGCTGCAAGCAGGACCCATGAGCCAATCACCCTGGGGCGCGACGCCCGTGCTGACCTTGCCGCAGGGCGAGAAGCAGCCGCTGTCCATCCGCGCCAAGGCGCTGGTGTTCTCCGATCCGCGCTCGCGCCAGCTGCTGGAATTCCTCGATCGTGTCGGCCCCAGCGAGGTGCCGGTGCTGATCAACGGCGAGACTGGCACCGGCAAGGAGCTGGTGGCGCGCTACATCCACAGCGCCAGCGGGCGCAAGGGCACATTCGTCGCGGTGAACTGCGGCGCGATCAACGAAAACCTGGCCGAGAGTGAGCTGTTCGGTCACGAGGCCGGCGCCTTTTCCGGCGCCACCGGGCGCCGCGCCGGCTGGTTCGAGGAGGCTGACGGCGGCACCCTGTTCCTCGACGAGATCGGCGACCTGCCGATGCCGCTGCAGGTCAAGCTGCTGCGCGCCCTGCAGGAGCAGGAGATCGTCCGCGTCGGCTCGCGCAAGCCGATCAAGGTGGATATCCGCCTGGTCACCGCCACCAACGTCGACCTGGAGCAGGCGGTGGACGCCGGCAATTTCCGTCTCGACCTGTTCTACCGCATCAACGTCGCCCAGGCCCGCGTGCTGCCCCTGCGCGAGCGCCCGCTGGACATCATGCCGCTGGTGGAACACTTCCGCCGGCTTTACGCCCAGCGCCTGAAGATCGCCGAGCCGATGTTCTCCGAGGCCGCCGTCAGCGCGCTGCTGGACTACGCCTGGCCGGGCAACATCCGCGAGCTGGAGAACGTCGTGCACCTGGCGTTGCTGGTGGCGGGTGAGAAGGTGGTGCGCCCCGAGCACCTGAAGTTTTCCGCCGCGCTGTCCGGGCAGCGGATGGGCTCGACAGCGCCGGCCGGGCTGCCGCAGGAGATCATCCGTGACCAGCTGCAGCGGCTGTTCGAAGTGCCGGGGGAAACCCTGCTGCACGACCTCGAGGACCTGATCGTCCGCGAGTCCTTCGCCCACTGCGGCTTCAACCAGCTGCGCACCGCCGCGCTGCTGGGCATCAGCCGCAATGCCATGCGCACGCTGCTGGTCAACCACGGCCTGCTCAAGGGCCGCGCCAAGGCCTGATCAGTCGCGGCGGCGCAGCAGTGGCAGCAGCTCCTCGCCAAGATGAATCGCCTCTTCCAGATGCGGGTAACCGGAGAGGATGAAGCTGTCCACGCCCAATTGGTGATACTCCTCGATACGCTCGGCGACCTCCGCGTAGCTGCCCACCAGCGCCGTGCCCGCGCCGCCGCGCACCAGGCCGACACCGGCCCAGAGATTCGGCGACACCTCCAGGTCGCGCACGCCATGGGCGCGGCCCTGGGTCAGGCCGATCTGCCGCGATTGCCCCACCGATTCGTATGCCGCCAGTTGCTGCTGGGCACGCTCGATGGCATCGCGTGGAATCTCGTCGAGCAGGCGCCCGACATGGGCCCAGGCCTGCCGCGAATCGGCGGCGGCGAACACATGCAGGCGCAGGCCGAAGCGCAGTTCGCGGCCATGGGCGGCGGCCAGTTCGCGCATGCGCAGGATGCGTTCGCGGATCATCGCCGGCGGCTCGCCCCACATCAGGTAGGTCTGCGCATGGCTGGCGGCGATGCGCTCGGCGACGTCCGAAGCGCCGCCGAAGCAGATCGGCGGTAGCGCGGCCTCGCGCGCAATCGGCACCGGACTGCCGGTGCGGTAGTACCGGCCGTGATGCTCGCGCCCGGCCCAGGTGGCGCGGAACACGTCGAGGAATTCGGCGCTACGGGCGTAGCGCTCGTCGTGTTCGAGGAAGTCGCCCAGGGCGCGCTGCTCGAAACGGCTGGAGCCGCTGACCAGGTGCAGCAGCAGGCGGTTGTCGCTGAGCTGTTGCAGGGTGGCGGCCTTGTGCGCGGTGTAGGCGGGCAGTTCGACGCCGGGGCGCAGGGTCAGCAGGAACTTCAGCCGGCGCACTTCCTGGACCATCAGCGCGACGATCAGCCAGGGGTCTTCGAAGCCGCTGGCGGTGGGAACCATGATGCCGTCGAAGGCCGCCTGCTCGGCGGCGCGCACCACCTGGCGCAGGTAGCCGAGGGTCGGCGCGCGCTCGCCCTGCTGGAACAGCCCGACCTTGGGCAGGCCGCTGCTGGTGAGGTGGTGGCCGTCGCCATTGGTGGGCAGGAACCAGTCGATCTCGATGCTTCTGCGTTTGGGTTCAGCGGCCAATCCGGGTGTCCTTTTCAGCTTCGTCGCGCAGCAGTGGCAGGACCCGTTCGCCGAAGCGCAGGACCTCGCGCACCGCCTGGGGCGCCTGCAGGATGATCTGGTCGAGGCCGACGCCGTGCAGTTCGCGCAGGCGGCCGGCGACCTGGGCGTAGCTGCCCACCAGCACGGGCGTTTCGCCGGGGGCGGGCAGCCACAGGTTGGGGTGGATTTCATGGCGTCGGGCGGGGTGCTCGGCGCGCTCGGCGAGCAGTTCGATCACGCTCGCATCGGCGCGCCGGCGCTTGCCCTTGGCCGGTGCGGCGAAGGCCTGCGCCTGGTTTGCGGCTTCGTCCCAGGCCTGCTCCTCGCTGTCGCGGGCAATGATGCCGAAGCTGGTGACATGGCCCAGCGTGCGGCCTGCGCGGCGTGCAGAAAGGTTGATGCGCTCGATGGTTTCGCCGAGCTGCGCGACGCCGTTGCCCGGTATGAAGCACAGGTCAGCGCGGCTGGCGATGCGTTCGGCGCCCAGACTCTCGTCCAGCAGAAGGGGCGCGGGCGGCAGGTCGCGCAGGCCGAGCCCGGCGTTTTCCAGGTGGAAGTAGCGACCGTTGTGGTCCAGTGGCGTGGCCGGGGCGTGCAGCAGGCGCTGCAGGATGTCGAGGAATTCGTCGATGCGCTCGTGGCGCTGGTCGCGGTTGAGCACCTCGCCGAAGGCCCGGCGCAGGCTGCCGCGGTCGCTGTCCGGCAGGTGCAGGCGCACCCGCCCGGCGGACAGCGATTGCAGGCTTTGCGAGGTTGCCGCCAGCGCGGCCGGGAGCATGGCTTCCGCCGGCAGGCTCAGCGTCAGCCCGAGCCTCCGGGTGTGCGCGCACAACGCCGCGGCGACCATCAGGCTGTCCGGCTGGCTGGGCCCGCCGGGCAGGTAGAGATCGTCGAAGCCGGCGTACTCCAAGGCCTGGGCCAGTTGCACCCATTCCGCCGGCTGCGCCTGCCAGTCCAGCCCGCGCCGGGTGCCGCTGGCGCAGAGCTTCCAGGCGAAGCGCAGGCTCATCCGGCCACCGCGAGCGCCTGGCC
>NZ_JBGLYK010000420.1:0-1757 GCF_047304025.1 Pseudomonas sp. Pseusp97
TGCGGGCCCGGGCGCTGCTCCCCCCCCGTGTCGCGCGCGGGGGGGGGCGCCCCCCCCCCCCCCCCCCGCCCCCAACACCGACGGCACCGCCGTTCGACCGTGCGCAGGAGCGGACTCTGTCCGCAATCGACATCCGGCCGCGCTGAACTCAACCCCTGCGACCGCCGCGCGCTCAACCCTCACGGGCTGGGCGGCATCCGCAGCGCGGTGCCGGTGCGCGGGTTTCCTCGGCCACCACGCCGCGCCACCAGCGCTCGCCCTGGTGCGGCGCCTGGATGTCGAAGCGCTCGCCCATCATCGGTGTGGTGACGGTCAGCCCGCGCTCGCCGGCGATTTCCAGCACGCGTTCGAAGGGCTCGTACCAGGCATGCATGGCCAGGTCGAAGGTGCCGTTGTGGATCGGCAGCAGCCAGCGGCCGTTGAGGTCCTGGTGCGCCTGCACGGTCTGCTGCGGGTGCATGTGCACGTAGGGCCAGTGTTCGTTGTAGGCCCCGGTTTCCATCAGCGTCAGGTCGAAGTGACCGAAGCGCCGGCCGATCTCGGCGAAACCGTCGAAGTAGCCGGTGTCGCCGCTGAAGAAGATGCGCAGGCTGTCGTCCTCGATCACCCAGGAGCACCACAGGGTGCGATTGCCGTCGCGCACGCCGCGGCCGGAGAAATGCTGCGCCGGAGTGGCGGTCAGGCACAGCCCGTCCACCGTGGTGCTCTGCCACCAGTCCAGCTGGCGGATTTTCTCTGCCGGCACGCCCCAGTCCAGCAGGCGGTCGCCCACGCCCAGCGGGGTGAGGAAGACTTCCGCACGCTCGGCCAGCACGGCGATCGTCGCGCGATCAAGGTGATCGTAGTGATCGTGGGAGAGGATCACGCCGCGGATCGGCGGCAGGTCGCGCAGGGCAATCGGCGGCGCGTGGAAGCGCTTGGGCCCGGCGAAACTGAAGGGCGAGGCGCGCTCGGAGAACACCGGGTCGGTCAGCCACCAGCCGCCGCGCAGCTTGAGCAGCAGCGTCGAATGGCCCAGACGATACAGGCTGCGGTCGGGTGCGGCGTCCAGCTCGGCGCGGGTCAGCGCCCGTACCGGCACCGGTGCGCGCGGCACGGTGTTCTTCGGCTTGTTGAACAGCACATCCCAGAGCACCTTTGCGCTCGGCTCGGGCATGTCGGCCGGGCGCGCCTTGAGGTTGCGGAACCTCCCGGCGATGTAGTGCGGGGAGTGGCTGTAGTCGTCGATGGGCGCGCGTTGCAGTGGGAGGCGGGGCAAGGCACTGATCCTCAGTGGCGGAATGCGTCAGCCAACCACGCTACAGGTTCCGCCGCCAGGGAGCATTACCGGCATTTTGATTCTGAAGATCACCGTTATCGATACAGCGCCACGCCGTAGCGCTGGTCCGTCTGTAGGAGCGAGCTTGCTCGCGAACCGCCTGGTACCGAGGCTGGGCTGTTCGCGAGCAAGGACTGGGCGTCCCCCTCGGTCCTACAAAAAGCACCGCCGTTCTGGCGGATAACGCCATGGGCGTTATTCGCCCTACGCTCTGAACGGGCTGGCGCAGGCCCCCGCTCCGCAGAAAGAGCGGGCCGATCGTGCCGTCTGATGCCGTGATTTCATCCTGCACCGGATTGTCCCCTCTCCCGCTTGCGGGGGAGGGTTAGGGTGAGGGGCTCTTGATATTGTAGGAGCGGGGGGGGGGGGGGGGGGCCCCCCCCGCCCGCGGGGGGGGGGGGGGGGGGGGGGGCGGGGGGGGCGAAAAAAAAAAAAAAAA
>NZ_JBGLYK010000421.1:0-1757 GCF_047304025.1 Pseudomonas sp. Pseusp97
CCATGGGGGCGACCGGGAGCGGGCGCATCACGGTGGCGTTCGGATCGGACGCCGGCAGTGCATCGAGGGCGGCGAGCAGCTCGCCGGCATTGGCGAAACGTTCGCCCGGCTCCTTGGCCAGCAGGCGCTGCAACAGGTGCTGGTAGCGACCGTGGTGCAGCGGCAGCTCGGGCAGCGGCTGGGTCAGGTGCGCCAGGGCGGTGGACAGCGCATCGGTGCCCAGGTACGGCAGCTCGCCGACGAGGATTTCGTAGAGCACCACGCCCAGCGAATACAGGTCGGCGCGCCCGTCGATGTCCATCCCGCGGGCCTGCTCGGGGCTCATGTAGTTGGGCGTGCCGACGGCGAAACCGGCCTGGGTGAACTGGGTGCGGTCATCCAGCGACTTGGCGATGCCGAAGTCCGAGAGCACAGCGGTGCCGTCGGCGCGGAACAGGATGTTCGCCGGCTTCACGTCGCGGTGGATCAGGCCCTGGGCGTGGGCGTAGCCCAGCGCCGAGGCGATCTGCCGGACATAGGCCAGGCCCTGCTCGGGGCTGAGCCCGGCGGCGATGCGTTCGCGCAGGGTGCCGTTGGGCAGGTACTCCATGGCCATGTAGTAGTGCTCGCCGGCGTTGCCGATGTCGTGCACGGTCACGATGTGCGGATGCGACAGGCGCGCCAGGGTCTTGCCTTCGCGCAGGAAGCGCTCGCAGAAGGAGGCGTCGGCGGCCAGCGCGGGCGCCATGATCTTCAGCGCCACCTTGCGTTCCAGCGAGCGCTGCACGGCCAGGTAGACGGTGGCCATGGCGCCTTCGCCGATCACGCTGTCGATGTCGAAACCGGGGATCTTCAGGTTCATGCCAGGGGTTCGCTTGCCTTGATGACGATGGCGGTGATGTTGTCGGGGGCGCCGCGGGTCAGGCCCAGGTGCACCAGGCTGCGCACCACCTGGTACGGGTCGGCGTGCCCGAGCACCTCGCGGATCTCGTTATCCTCGGCGGTGCGGGTAAGGCCGTCGCTGCACAGCAGCCAGGTGTCGCCAGGAAGGATCTGCACTTCCAGCGCGGACAGCTCGAGCCGGTCCTGCACGCCGATGGCGCGGGTGACGATGTTCGCCCTTGGATGCACGCGCGCCTCGGCCTCGCTGAGCAGGCCGCTGTCCTGCAGTTCCTGCACATAGCTGTGGTCGCGGGATATCGGGCTCAGCTCGCCGGCGCGCAGGCGGTACAGGCGGCTGTCGCCGGCCCACAGGCACAGGCCGCGATCGGCGCGCGCGGCCAGCAGCACCACGGTGCTGCCCATCATGCTGACGCCGCGCTGGCGGGTTTCTTCGCGCACCGCGTCGTTCACCTGGGCCAGGCCCTGGCGCAGCGCCGCCTCGTAGTCCTGCAGCGATCCGGCCGGCGCGATGCGCCGCAGCGAATCGACGATCAGGCTGCTGACGTAGTCCCCCGCCGCGTGCCCGCCCATGCCGTCGGCGACCACCCAGAGCCCGTCCTCGGGGCGATCCAGGTAGGCGTCCTCGTTGATCTGGCGGACCAGACCGACATGGCTGTGCGCCGCCGAGCGGTAGCCAAGCGTTGCCATCAGCACGATGCCTCCCGGCCCAGCAGGAGAGCCGCGAAGTGCTCGGCGGCCGGCAGCCCGTGACAGCGCAGAAGGCCCGGAGCGACCTGCTCCGAGCCGTTGCCCCACCACAGGCTGGCGCCGTCGCAGGCGCGTTCGGCCAATGCCACCAGGCGCGCCGGAGCATCCAGCGCCGCCATGCGCTGCGC
>NZ_JBGLYK010000422.1:0-1646 GCF_047304025.1 Pseudomonas sp. Pseusp97
GCGCCGATCAGCGCGTCGGCGCAAGGCGGCGTGCGGCCGAAGTGGCTGCAGGGTTCGAGAGTGACGTAGGCGGTGGCGCCGCGGGCCTTGTCGCCTGCCTGGCGCAGCGCGTGGACCTCCGCGTGGGGCTCGCCGGCGCGCACGTGCCAGCCTTCTCCCACTACCTCGCCGTCACGGACGATGACGCAGCCGACGCGGGGATTGGGATGGGTCGTGTACCAGCCCTTGCGCGCCAGCTCGATGGCGCGGGCCATCCAGACCTCGTCCGCGATGCTCATTCCTTGGACGGCTCGCGGGCCAGGCGCTCGATTTCCTCGCGGAATTCGTTGAGGTCTTGGAAGCGGCGGTATACCGAGGCGAAGCGGATGTAGGCGACTTCATCGAGCTTCTGCAGCTCGGCCATCACCAGTTCGCCCAGCACCCGCGACTTGATCTCGCGCTCGCCGGTGGCGCGCAGCTTGTGCTTGATGTGCGCCAGCGCCTCCTCCAGCCGCTCGATGCTCACCGGGCGCTTTTCCAGCGCGCGCTGCATGCCGGCGCGCAGCTTGTCTTCGTCGAAGGGCTGGCGGCTGCCGTCCTGCTTGATCAGGCGCGGCATGACCAGTTCGGCGGTCTCGAAGGTGGTGAAACGCTCGCCGCAGGCCAGGCACTCGCGGCGCCGGCGGACCTGGTCGCCCTCGGCGACCAGGCGCGAATCGATGACTTTGGTGTCGTGGGCGCCGCAGAAAGGACAGTGCATGGCGAGTCTTGGGCTGTCTTGTAGGGGAAGAGGTCAAGAGGCTCATGGTAGCGCATCGACTGTCCGAATAAACCCCGCTCCCACGAGACAGGCCACAGGTATTAGGCTATACAGGCGCCCGCCTGGAATCTGTTGCGATGGAGCCCGCCATGTTTGCCCGCCTGCTCTGCCTGTCCCTTACCGTCCTGCTGGCCGCCTGCGCCAGCGAGAAGCCTGCGCCGACCGCCCAGCCGGTCGCCGTCTCGAAGAAAACCCCGTCCGCGCTGGAAGAGCCCGTGCCGGCCAACATGCGCGCCCTCAGCGGCCAGCTCAGCAGCTCCCAGGGTTTCCTGCCGGCCGGCAGCGAAGTGGAGCTGGCGCTGCTGGTGATCGACCAGCGCGACCGCCCGCAGCAGTTGCTCTCCAGCGAGAAGCTGATCGCCACGGGACAAGCCCTGCCATTTCGCGTGGTGTTCAATCCGCAGTCCTTCCCGGCCGGCGCCCGCGTCGAGCTGCACGGCCGCGTCTCGCAGTCCGGCCAGCTGGCCTGGCGCCTGCCGCCGGTGCGCATCACCCAGCCGGAAACCCGCGCCCTGGGCGAACTGCGCCTGGAACGTGCACCGTGACGCCACCGCTTTCCCTGCAAATGGCCCTCGGTGAACTGCTCGGCGACGCGCGCCTGTCCGCCGAAACCCTGCCCGGCACCGACATCCGCCTCTGGCTGATCGACGCGCAGAACATGGACCGCGAGTTCAGCCCCGACGAAACCCGGCGCATTCTCGAAGAACCGCCCTACTGGTGCTTCTGCTGGGCCAGCGGGCTGGTGCTGGCGCACTGGCTGGCGGAGAAACCCGAATGGGTGCGCGGCAAGCGCGTGCTGGATTTCGGCGCGGGCTCGGGCATTGCCGCCATCGCCGCGGCCAAGGCC
>NZ_JBGLYK010000423.1:0-1616 GCF_047304025.1 Pseudomonas sp. Pseusp97
CCGCCAGCGGCGCTTCACTCCGCTGCTACCCGACCCGCTGCCCGCCGGCTCGCCACTGGAGCCGCTGCTGGCCTGGCTGGAGGACAACTACGCGCAGCCCTTCGATCTCGCCACGCTCGCACAGCGCGTGCACTGCTCCACGCGCACGCTGTTGCGGCGCTTCCGTGAGCAGGTGGGGATGTCGCCGAACGATTACGTGCAACGCCTGCGCATCGCCTCGGCGCAGGAGGCGCTGGGCGATCCGGGACGCTCGCTGGAGCGCATCGCCAGCGATGTCGGCTATGCCGACCGGGCGAGCTTCGCGCGGTTGTTCAAGCAGGTGTGCGGGGAGACGCCGGGAGCTTTCCGGCAGAGGCTGCTGGGGCGGCAGGCATAACGCCCTGCCGGACGATGGGATTGTTGTAGGAGCGAGCTTGCTCGCGAACCCTTTCCCGGCCACGTCTGCGCTGGGCGGTTCGCGAGCAAGCTCGCTCCTACAAAGAGCCGTGGATCGTAGGATGGGTATCGCTTCGCTCCACACCATCCTCCGGAGAAGAAAACGGCGTTTACGGGGCGGTCAGTGGAACCACTCCATCGCGGTCCGCCACACGCAGACGCCGACGAAGTAGGCCGAAGCCACGAACCACAGGCCGAGCTGCCAGGGCTGGTCCACCGGGTGCTGCAGGATCAGCAGTGCGCTGCTGAGCATCCATACGAAGGTCACGGCGATGTTCAGCGGCATGAACTGGCGCACCCGGAAGGGGTGCAGGAATTTCATGCGGGTCAGGGTCAATGCCGCCAGCACCAGCACCGTGACGAAGCTCACCCAGGGGTGCGGGTCGAGCACGAAGAAATACACCGCCACGACGTTCCACGCCGCCGGAAAGCCGACGAAGTAGTTGTCCTTGCTCTTCATGTTGACGTTGCAGAAGCAGAACAGCGAGGACACCAGGATCACCCCCACCGCCAGCAGTTCGGTGTGCACCGGCAGCGGCACGTAGCGATAGATGAAGATCGCGGGGATGAAGACGTAGGTGAGGTAGTCGATCACCAGGTCCAGGGTCGAGCCGTCGAAGTGCGGCAGCACCGCCTTGACGTCGAACTTGCGCGCCAGCGTGCCGTCCAGGCCGTCCACCAGCAGCGCCACGCCCAGCCACAGCAGGCAGGCCTGGGGCCTGTTGTCGACCAGCGCAAGGAGCGCGAGCAGCGCGAGGATGACACCGCTGGAGGTCACCGCATGGGCGCCCCAGGCCTTGGCTTTGCTGAGGTTCATTGGCGATAGGATCAGGTTCACGTCGGCTCTCTTCCTTTGGACGGCGGATGCAGGGGAGCTACTTCAAACGGTAGCCCATCCCTGACGAACCACTGCACATGGGAACACCGATGACGCGGCCGAGTTCAGCCGGTTTTCCCGATGCGCACCCTGATGCGGTGGAATCGGCAGCATACGCCGTCGGGGCCTGGGCTCGCTATCGGGGGAGACGAGCGTTGCAGGGACGGCCTGGCGGGGTGAAGGAAGGGGGAAATTGCTGTAGGAGCGGGGGGTTGATCCCCGGACCATAAGGCACGCAACCACGGGGGGCGGGGAAGCAGCGCCGCAAACCGCACCAAAAGAAGAACGCCGAATGAGGCCAAAA
>NZ_JBGLYK010000424.1:0-1611 GCF_047304025.1 Pseudomonas sp. Pseusp97
CGCGGATCGTCGCGCTCAACTGGGTGGCCGCCGAGACGCTGCTGACCCTGGGCGTGCCGCCCCTGGCGATCTCCGACGATCACTATTACCGGGTGCGCATGCCCACCCTGCCGCTGCCCGAGAGCGTGCGCGACGTGGGGCCCTACTGGGAACCGAACCTCGAACTGATCCAGCAGCTGCAACCGCAACTGATCCTCAGCGATCCGATGACCCCGACCCTGGAACGCCGCCTCAACGGCATCGCTCCGACCGAGCGCGTGGCCATCTACCCCGCCACGGACGGCGCCTGGCGCGCCACCACCGGGTTCATGAGCGATCTCGCCCGGCGACTCGGTGTCGAGCAGGTTGCCGCCGCTTACATCGCCGCGGGCGAGCAGCGCCTTGCCGAGCTGCGCGCGAAGCTGGCGAACCGCGCCCTGCCACCGGTGTGCGTCGCCGTGCTCAACCAGGATGGACGCCACGCCGCCGTCTACGGCCGGAACAGCATGGTGCAGGACGTGCTCGACCGCCTCGGCGTGGAGAATGCCTGGCAAGGCCCGGTCGGCCCGGTGGGACTGGCCATGGTCAGCATCGAGCGGCTGGCCGAGCGCCCGGACGCCCACCTGGTCTACGTCGACATTCCCACCACCTCCGCGCGCCTGCAGAGCCTGCGACAGCCCAACGACCTGTGGGCCAACCTCCCGGCCGTGCGCCGGAGCCACACGCTGACGCTGCAGCGCTTCTACCCCTACGCCGGCGCCGCCTCGGTGCTGGACCTTGCCGAGCGCATCGCGGCCTACCTGGACAGCGCTACGGAGGTCGCCCATGTCTGAATCGACCTTCGGCCTCGCCGCCCCGCGACGTAGCCTGCCATTGGGCCCGGCGATCTGCTCACTGGTGCTGGCCATCCTCGCTGGCCTGCTGGTCTTCCACGGCCTCCAAGGCGCCCTACCCCGCGACCTGTGGTGGCAGGCGCTGTGGTCGCCGGACCTGGACGACGTGCGCCAGGTGCTGCTGCACTTCAGCTTTTTCCCGCGCCTGGCCGTGAGCCTGATGGCCGGCGCCGCGCTGGCCCTGGCGGGCACGCTGTTCCAGCAGATCCTGCGCAACCCGCTGGCGGAACCGGTGACCCTCGGCGTTTCCGCCGGTGCCAACCTCGCCCTGTCGGCCGCCACCATCTTCGCTCCGGCCCTGCTGGTACACGGTATGGAAGCCGTCACCCTGACCGGCGCGGCGCTGGCGGCCTGCCTGCTGTTCGCCTTCGCCTGGGGGCGCACGCTTTCGCCCCTGCGCTTCATCCTCGCCGGCATGGTCATCAGCCTGTACTGCGTTTCGCTCAACGCGCTGCTGGTGCTGTTCAACCACGACTACCTGATCGACCTGCTGCTCTGGCAGGCCGGCTCGCTGAACCAGAGCGGCTGGGACGGCGCGCTGTACCTTGCGCCGCGACTGGCGGTGGCCATGATCGTCGCGCTGCTGATGGTGCGCCCCCTGGCGGCACTGGGGCTGGAGGATGAAGGCGCTGCCGCCGTGGGCGTGAACCTGCTGCGCACTCGGGTGCTCGGCCTGGCCGTAGCCGTGGCACTGAGCGCTTTCGTCACCAGCGCCGTCGGCATGCTCGCGTTCGTCGGC
>NZ_JBGLYK010000425.1:0-1590 GCF_047304025.1 Pseudomonas sp. Pseusp97
TCGTTGCCTTGCGAAGCAGCCGGCCTCGCCCTGACCCGCCGCGAGCCGCGCCCACCCTGCCCCGATCCCGGGCCGCGCTCGCACTCGCACCAGGCGATGCCTCAAGAAACGTCGGACACGACCGCCAGAGTCGTCGCCGCGCCTGACTGCCAGGGATATTCCCGTATGACCAGCGCCACCCTCGAAGCCGCACAACCGGCCGAACAGACCAATTCCACCACCCGCGTCGCGGTGGCCAGCTTCATTGGCACCGCCATTGAGTTCTACGACTTCTACGTCTACGCCACCGCCGCCGCGCTGGTGATCGGCCCGGTGTTCTTCCCGCAGACTTCCGGCACCGCCCAGGCGCTCAGCGCCTTCCTCACCTTCGGCATCGCCTTCCTCGCCCGCCCGCTGGGCTCGGCGCTGTTCGGCCACTTCGGCGACCGCATCGGACGCAAATCGACCCTGGTCGCCTCGCTGCTGCTGATGGGCATCTCCACCACCCTGATCGGCCTGCTGCCGGGTTACGACAGCATTGGCGCCTGGGCGCCGATCCTGCTCTGCGTGCTGCGCTTCGGCCAGGGCCTGGGGCTGGGCGGCGAATGGGGCGGCGCTGCGCTGTTGGCCACGGAGAACGCGCCCAAGGGCCGCCGCGCCTGGTTCGGCATGTTCCCGCAGATGGGCCCGTCGATCGGCTTCCTCGCCGCCAACGGCCTGTTCCTCTGCCTAGCCATGCTGCTCAGCGAAGAGCAGTTCCGCGCCTGGGGCTGGCGCATCCCCTTCGTGCTCAGCGCCATGCTGGTCATCGTCGGCCTTTATGTGCGTCTGAAACTGGTGGAAACCCCGGTATTCGCCAAGGCCATGGAACGCCACGAGCGTTCCAGCCTGCCGATCGCCGAGCTGTTCGCCAGGCACTGGCGGCCGACCCTCCTGGGCGCCATGGCGATGGTGGTGTGCTACGCCCTCTTCTATATCTCCACAGTGTTCTCGCTGAGCTACGGCGTCAGCACCCTGGGTTACAGCCGCGAGGACTTCCTCGGCCTGCTGTGCATCGCCGTGCTCTTCATGGCTGCCGCGACGCCGGTCTCCGCCTGGCTGAGCGACCGCTTCGGGCGCAAGCCGGTGCTGATCGTCGGCACCCTCGCCGCCATCGCCTCGGGCTTCGCCATGGAGCCGCTGCTGAGCCAGGGATCGTCGGTGGAAGTGGCGGTGTTCCTGTCGCTGGAACTGTTCCTCATGGGCGTGACCTTCGCCCCCATGGGCGCACTGCTGCCGGAACTCTTCCCCACCCATGTGCGCTACACCGGCGCTTCGGCGGCCTACAACCTGGGCGGCATACTGGGCGCCTCGGTGGCGCCATACATCGCGCAGAAGCTGGTAGGCATGGGCGGACTGAGCTGGGTGGGCGGCTATGTCTCAGTGGCAGCGGCGCTCAGCCTGCTGGCCGTATTGTGCCTGCGCGAGACCCGCGAGTCTGACCTGAACGATATCCGCTGACGCATGAGCTTCCTGTAGGAGCGGGGGGGGGGGGGCGGGCCCCCCACCCCCCCCCCCCCGCACCCCCCGGGTGGAGGCGCAGCCGGCAGCACAAAAAAAAAACCGGCCCCC
>NZ_JBGLYK010000426.1:0-1588 GCF_047304025.1 Pseudomonas sp. Pseusp97
ACCCCCCCCAGCTCCTGAGCTGCCGGTTGACTCTGTTCGCGAGCAAGCTCGCTCCTACAGGTAATCCCCCTCATTCCTGCTGGAGCCACCCATGCCCTTCATCACCCAAATCAAGACCTTCGCCGCCCTCGGCAGCGGCGTCATCGGCAGCGGCTGGGTCGCCCGCGCCCTGGCCCATGGCCTCGACGTCATCGCCTGGGACCCGGCCCCTGGCGCCGAAGCCGCGCTGCGCGCGCGCATTGCCAATGCCTGGCCGGCGCTGGAAAAGGCCGGCCTCGCCCCCGGCGCCTCGCAGGACCGCCTGCGCTTCGTCGCCACTATCGAAGAGTGCGTGCGCGACGCCGACTTCATCCAGGAAAGCGCCCCCGAACGCCTCGACCTCAAGTGCGAGCTGCACGCCAAGATCAGCGCCGCCGCCAAGCCCAACGCGCTGATCGGCTCCAGCACCTCGGGCCTGCTGCCCAGCGAGTTCTACGCCGACGCCACGCACCCTGAACGCTGCGTGGTCGGCCACCCGTTCAACCCGGTTTACCTGCTGCCGCTGGTGGAAGTGGTGGGCGGCGCGAAGACCGCGCCGGAAGCCGTCCAGGCTGCCATCCAGGTCTACCAATCCCTCGGCATGCGCCCGCTGCACGTGCGCAAGGAAGTCCCCGGCTTCATCGCCGACCGCCTGCTCGAAGCGCTATGGCGCGAGGCGCTGCACCTGGTCAACGACGGCGTCGCCAGCACCGGCGAGATCGACGACGCGATCCGTTTCGGCGCCGGCCTGCGCTGGTCCTTCATGGGCACCTTCCTCACCTACACCCTGGCAGGCGGTAACGCAGGCATGCGCCACTTCATGGCCCAGTTCGGCCCGGCGCTGCAACTGCCCTGGACCTACCTGCCCGCGCCGGAGCTGACCGACACCCTGATCGACCGCGTGGTCGAAGGCACCAGCGAACAGCAGGGCAGCCGCAGCATCGCCGAGCTGGAACGCTACCGCGACGACTGCCTGCTGGCGGTGCTCGGCGCGATCAAGGACACCAAGTCCAGGCACGGCTTCGCCTTCGCCGACTAACCTCACGGTTCATCATTCGCTCCAAACCACCCCCTCTCCCTTCAGGGAGAGGGCCGGGGAGAGGGGCTCTTCGGACGCGAACATGACCCACGCCCTGAAAACCTACGAAACCCCCATCCTCGCCGAGTGGACCGACTACAACGGCCACCTGCGCGACGCCTTCTACCTGCTGCTGTTCAGCTACGCCACCGACGCCCTGATGGACCACCTGGGCCTCGACGCCGAGCACCGCGCGGCGACCAACGACTCGCTGTTCACCCTTGAGGTGCACCTCAACTACCTGCACGAGGTGAAGGAGGGCGAGAAGGTCGAAGTGCGCACCCAACTGGTCGCCCACGACCGCAAGCGCCTGCACGTTTTCCACAGCCTGCACCGCGCCAACGAAGACCTCGCCCTGGCCGCCAGTGAGCAGATGCTGCTGCACGTGAACCTCGAGGGCGGCGCGCGCTCGGCGCCCTTCGAAGGCGTGGTGCTCGAGCGCGTGCTGGCGCTGGCCGAAGCCCATCGCCCGTTGCCGCGCCCGGACTACGT
>NZ_JBGLYK010000427.1:0-1523 GCF_047304025.1 Pseudomonas sp. Pseusp97
CCACTTCACCGTTCACGCCGCCCACGCGGCCTTCGACACCGTTGGCGGTGTTGAACAGGAAGATCTGGCTGCCCGTGGCAGTGTCTTTCAGGCCACTGTCGGTGTTGTCCTGAGTTTCGATCTTGTACGCGATCGAACCGGCGCCATCAGCGCCGAACTGGGCGTTGAACAGGTCGCCGGCTGCCACGGAGCTGGTAGCGTCCTGGCCGAGGTTCGACTCGTCCACCGTCAGCTGCAGGCCCTCGGTGTTGCCCACGGCGATGCTCGGGCCGTCATCGGTGAAGCTGACCCGGCCGCCGAGGTCGAGCGAGCTGCTGGAGGAAGCGCTGTCGCCATCGCGGTCGGTGACCGTCAGGTTGCCTTGCAGTTGCACCAGGCCGGAATCGAGCACGGCGTTCTGGCTGGCGTAGTTGCCGTCGCTGCCCGGTAGTGCATGGTCGACCGCGCTGAACTGGGTCAGGGTGACGACGCCGGTACTGCCGTTCACCGACAGGCTGAAGATGGTGTTCTCGCCGCTGATGCCGGCAGCGCTGGCGGACGTGGATGCGACGATGGCGCCGCCCACGCTGTAGAGGTAGATGGTCGCGCCGCCGCTGGTCAGGCCCGAGTCGGTGCCGTTGCCGCCGACCAGGTTCAGGTTGTAGCTGAGCTGTGTGGTGCCGGCACCATCGCCGCCGTAGTTGGCGGTCACCTGGAAGGCCGAGCTGAAGTCGGTGGTCGCGGTGTCGAAGGCCGCGCCAGCGGTATTGGCGTCATGGGTCTGCAGGAGTACGTCCACACCGTTGTTGGCGGACAGGCCGGCCTGCGGCGCATCGTCGACTATGCCCACGGTCAGGTTGCCGCCGGCCGGTGTGCCGTTGCCGTCGGTGATCACGTAGGGAATGTTGAAGGACAGGGTATCTTCGGAACCCTTCAGCGGATGGTCCACCGGTTGCAGCAGGGTGACCTCGAAGGCGCCGGTATTGATATCGGTGAGGGTCACGGTGAAGACCGGTGTGCCATTGGCACTGCCCGTGAGCACGTGACCATCAGGGCTGACGCTGTAGGTGATGGCGACGCCACCGGAGGTCAGGCCGGGCAGGCCGGCGGTACCCCAGGCGAAGCTGCCGACCCCGTCGGCACCAAAGCTGTAGCCCAGGTTGCCAGTGAAGGTCGAACCCTCGCCCACGCCATTGGGCAGCCCGCCGGGCAGGCCGGCCTCGAATACGCTGGCAGCGCCCGCGCCGGCACTGGGCACGCCATCGGGCGGCACCACGACCGGCTCGGCCTCGGGGCGCACATCCGGAGTGCCATCGAATTCGCGCAGGGGCAAGGGACCGGAGCCGATGGGCCCGGTGGGGAAGCCGATGGTCGGGTCGATATGTCCGCCGACTTCCGTCAGCAGCACGAAGGAGTGGCCGCCACCGGGCTTGCCATTGGCAGCTGCGCCGGCGGCGCTCGGGCCGGCGGCGGTGGCTTCGGCAGCCTGGGTCGGGTCGACGCCGACCAAACAGGACGTCACCGACGTCAAGGCCCTGCAGGCC
>NZ_JBGLYK010000428.1:0-1483 GCF_047304025.1 Pseudomonas sp. Pseusp97
CCCCCCCCCCCCCCCCCCCCCCCGCCCCCCGCCGCGCCCGCCTCCACACAATCGACTGCCGTCGAGGACGCCGCGCCCACCGGCCTGCAGTCCCTCGCCGAGGCCGCCGGCAAGGCGCCCAGCCACCGCAAGCTGAATATCCAGCAATGGCAGACCGCCGAAGGCGCCCGCGTGCTCTTCGTCGAGGCCCACGAGCTGCCGATGTTCGACCTGCGCCTGACCTTCGCCGCCGGCAGCAGCCAGGACGGCGACAACTACGGCCTGGCCATGCTGACCAACGCCATGCTCAACGAAGGCGTGCCCGGCAAGGACACCAGCGCCATCGCCGCCGGCTTCGACGACCTGGGCGCCAACTTCGGCAACGGTTCCTACCGCGACATGGCCGTGGCCAGCCTGCGCAGCCTGAGCGAGCCGAGCAAGCGCGACGCAGCGCTGGCGCTGTTCGACCAGGTGATCGGCCAACCGACCTTCCCCGAGGACGCCCTGGCGCGCATCAAGAACCAGGTCATGGCCGGCTTCGAGTACCAGAAGCAGAACCCCGGCAAGCTGGCGGGCCTGGAGCTGTTCAAGCGGCTCTACGGCGACCACCCCTACGCCCACTCCAGCGACGGCAACGAGCAGTCGGTGCCGAAGATCAGCGTCGCCCAGCTTCGCGCCTTCCACCAGAAGGCCTACGCCGCCGGCAACGTGGTCATCGCACTGGTCGGCGACCTGACCCGCGAGCAGGCAGAAGCCATCGCCGGCAGCGTTTCGAAATCGCTGCCCAAGGGCCCCGCCCTGCCCGCGCCGGGCGAACCGCAGACGCCCAAGGCCGGCGTCACCCACATCGAGTTCCCGTCCAAGCAGACCCAGCTGATGCTGGCGCAGCTGGGCATCAACCGTAACGACCCGGACTACGCCGCGCTCTACCTGGGCAACCAGATCCTCGGCGGCGGCGGCTTCGGCACCCGTCTGATGGACCAGGTGCGCGAGAAGCGCGGCCTGACCTATGGCGTGTATTCCGGCTTCACCGGCATGCAGTCGCGCGGGCCGTTCACCATCGGCCTGCAGACCCGCGCCGAGATGAGCGAAGGCACTCTCAAGCTGGTGCAGGACATCGTCCGCGACTACCTCGACAAGGGCCCGACGCAGAAGGAACTCGACGACGCCAAGCGCGAACTGGCCGGCAGCTTCCCGCTGTCCACCGCGAGCAACGCCGACATCGTCGGCCAGCTGGGCGCCATCGGCTTCTACAACCTGCCGCTGGATTATCTGGAAACCTTCCTCAGCCAGGTCCAGGGCCTGAGCGTGGAACAGGTGAAGCAGGCCATGCGCCGCCACCTCGACCCGGACGCCTTCGTCATCGTCACCGCCGGCCCCACCGTGCCGCAGCAACCGCTGCCGCCGCCCACCGACAAACCCTCCGCGCAACCTGCCGGCGTACCGGAGCACTGATGAGCAAACGACCCGGCGGCGCCGCGCGCGCCGCACCCAAGCCCCACGG
>NZ_JBGLYK010000429.1:0-1465 GCF_047304025.1 Pseudomonas sp. Pseusp97
GGCCCTGGCTGGGCGCGGGTGCCCTCGGTGCGCTGCTGGTCGGTCTGCTGTTCGCCCGGCGCAAGCGCGAGGAAAAACCGGTCGAGATGCCGCCGCTGCGCGCAGCAGCTGCCGAGCCGCTGAAGCCGCTTCCGCAGGCCAAGCCACTGGCGGCTGCCGTCGTGGCTCCGGTTCCGCTGCCGCACCCGGTGGTGGTGGCCACGCCGGAAGCGGGCGTCGCCCGCCTGCCGGCTGCCAGTGCGGACAGCCTGGAAGGCGCGGATATCTACATCGCCTACGGCCGCTTCACCCAGGCCCGCGACATGCTGCGCAAGGCCGTCAATGCCGAGCCGGGCCGCCGCGAGTTGCGCATGAAGCTGCTGCTGGTGCTGGCCGAACTGGGCGATGTGGCAGGCTTCCATGAGGAAGAGCACGCCCTGGTGGCCGCCGGCGGCGATCAGAAGCAGATCGATCAGCTCAAGTCGCGCTATCCGGCCATGATGATCCGCCCGGAAGACACCCTGCAGCCGCCCACCGGCGAGACCCTCACCGACTGGGACGACCTCGAACTGGGAGAACCCGTGAGCACTCCTCTGGAGCAGCCCAAGGCCAGCCAGGAGCAGCCGGATTTCGCCATGAACCTCAGCGACCTGTCGCTGGACCTGGACTGGGACAAGCTCGACAACCCCTTCGAGTCGCCCAGACAGGGCAAGGCTGCACCCAGGGCCGCACAGGAAGTGCCGTCGGACTTCCGCAGCAACCTGCACGAGCTGCCGGAAATCACCGAGCTGGATCTGGGCGAGCATGGCGAGATGTTCGGCCATGGCAGCAAGGCCCAGGTGGATGAAGAGCTGTCCTTCGACCTGCCCGACGACATCAGCCATGAGCATGACGAGTTGCTCGCCAGCCTCGACCGCGCCCGCCAGTGCATCGACCAGGGCAACCTGGAAGAGGCCTACGGCATCCTCAAGCAGGTGATCGCCAGCGGCGACTCCAAGGCCAAGGCCGAAGCGCGCGAACTGCTGGCGCTGATCGCCTGATCCGCAGCCCGCACGAAAAAGCCCGGCCGATGCCGGGTTTTTTCTTGGGCGCAGGAAAGTGAAGGGTGGCCATGCCGGTCGGAGCACCTGCCCGTCTGTAGGAGCGAGCTCGCTCGCGAACCGTCTCCCTGCAAACCCGCCGGCAAACGCCGTTCGCGAGCAAGCTCGCTCCTACAGGTTGCCTGTTTCTTCTGTGCAAGGCTTCGGACCGTAGGGCGCATAACCCGGAACGGAATTTCCGCCGATTGCCTCGCGGCGGATAACGCTGGCGCGTTATGCGCCCTACGATCTGATTGCCCGATCCGCCGTCCGCAAGAAATGGAAGGGCGGGCCATGCCGGCTACAGCACCTGCCCGTCTGTAGGAGCGGGGGGGGGGGGGGGGCGCCGGCGGGGCGCACCCCCCCCCCCACCCCGGGGGCGCGCAGCGGGGGCGGGACGGGGGGGG
>NZ_JBGLYK010000042.1:0-31961 GCF_047304025.1 Pseudomonas sp. Pseusp97
GGTGCCGGGGCGGCCGGAGCCCGGCGGGCTCAGGGGCAGGTCCAGCTCACCGTCGGTGGTCCGGCCGCGGGCGGGGCGGGCGGCGGGGGGGGGGGGGGGGGGGGGGGGGGGGGGGGGGGGGGGGGGGGGGGGGGGGGGGGGGGGGCGTCCCCCCCCCCCCCCCCCCCCCCCCCCCCCCGCGCAAGGTCGGCGAATAACCTGTTCCAGGTTATTCGCCCTGCGCTCCTGTAAAACCGACAGCTTTTCGTAGGAGCGAGCTTGCTCGCGAACCAGTCCCCGCGGCGTAGGCCGTTCGCGAGCAAGAACCAGGCGCCCCCTCGCTCCTACCGATACTGCTGCATCATCGGTGTATGAGCGCTACCGCCCCACGTGCCGCACCGAGGCCATTCGCCCATGGAACCCATTCGCGCCACCAGCTAGAGTCGAGGCATCACCCGCCGCAAGGACCGGTCATGCCCGACCTCAGCCACCAGCAGGCGCAGCAACGCGTCAACGATATCCTGGCCTTCGACCGCGAGCTGCGCCGTCTGCACGACGAAGGCGCCCTCGTCCTCGATCCCACCCAGCGCGATCGCCTGCACGACCACCAGCAACGCCTGCTCGCCGACTACCGCGCGCGCTTCGATATCGACCGCGACAGCCAGGACCACCGCCTCTCCCTGGGCATGCGCATCGCCTCCTTCCTCGGCGCGCTGGCCCTGGCCGCCAGCCTGTTCTTCCTCTTCTACCAGTTCTGGGGCCTGTTCGCGGAAACCGCGCAGGTGCTCATCCTTATCGCCGCCTCGCTGGTCAGCCTGCTGCTGACACTCTTCCTGCAACGCCGCGACGCCTCCGGCTATTTCGCCCGGCTCGGCGCCATGCTGGCCTTCGCCTGCCTGGTGCTGAACGTCGTGATGATCGGGCAGATCTTCAACATCACGCCCTCGGACAAGGCCCTGCTGCCCTGGGCCGCCTACGCCCTGCTGCTCGCCTACACCTGCAACACCCGCCTGCTGCTGGCCGCGGCGCTGATCTGCGTGATGGGCTATGTCGCCGCGCGGGTCGGCACCTGGAGTGGCGTCTACTGGCTGGACGTGGGCGAGCGTCCGGAAAACTTCTTCCCCGCCGCGCTGCTGATCTTCCTCGTGCCCTCCTTCATCGCGCAGGCCCGCTTCGACGGCTTCGCCGCGATCTACCGGATATTCGGCCTGCTCGGGCTGTTCCTGCCGATGCTGGTGGTGGCCAACTGGGGCGGCGGCAGCTACCTGCCGCTGGCCTCCGCCAAGGTGGAGAGCCTCTACCAGGTGCTGGGCTTCATCGCCTCGGCGCTGGTCATCTGGCTCGGCGCACGGCGCGAGTGGCCCGAGGTGGTGAACACCGGGCTGACCTTCTTCGTGATCTTCCTCTATACCAAGTTCTTCGACTGGTGGTGGCAGGTGATGCCCAAGTACCTGTTCTTCCTCGTGCTCGGCCTGTGCGCGGTGCTGATCCTGCTGGTGCTGCGCCGCCTGCGCCGCGCTCACGGCTTGCTGGGAGGAACTTCGTCATGAACTGGACCCGCACCCATGCCCTTGCCGCCGGTGTCGGGCTGATCCTGCTGGTCAACGCCGTGGCGCTGGGCGGCGTCGCCTGGAACCGCTCCGGCGAACCCGACAGCGTATTACCCCTGAGCCAGCGCGAACTGCAGCGCAACAGCTCCTGGCACAACGAGAACAGCGGCCTGAGCCTGCGTCTGTACTGGCGCACCCCGACGCGTGACGAAAGCACGCGGCACAACCGTGGCTGGCTGCCAGCCATCGATGCCAGGAAGATGGAGAAGCTCGGCTTCGCCATGCCCGCGCAGGTGGACGACGACAGTGCCCCGCGCTTCGGCCGTCAGCAATCGCGCGACGCGTTGCTGGTGCTGGAACTTGACGGCCCGCTGTACCAGCGCGAGGTGCAACTGACGCGCAAGCGCCTCGACGAAGCACGCCTCGCCGCCGATGCCGCACCACAGAACGCGCGCCTGGCGGATGAACGCGACTTCATCCGCCGCGAACTGGACAGCGAAGAGAAGACCGACACGCGCCTGTTGCTCAAGGATGTCGGCCTGGACCTGCAAGCGCTGCGCGCCCAGTACCCCGACCGCCGCCGCTACCTGATCGTGCACGGTCGCGTGCGGCCGATCTCCAACTACTACCAGCACGTCTGGACGCTCGGCGGCACCGCCAGCTCCGTCGGCACCGACAGCATCAACGTCCCGCACCTGTGGCGGGAGCGTCTCGAGCGCGTCCTCTCGCACCCCGCGCGGACTGCCGATGGAAGCGCCCAGCCCTATGTCGCCGAAGTCGCCTTCGGCCGCCGCCTGGAGCCCTGGATCGACGGCATCCGGATACCCTGACCGGGGCCCGCCGCGCCGATCCGAATCCGCTTGCGCGATGCGGGTCGGCGCTGCACCCTGTGCGCCCGCCTCACCATTCTTCCGCCCCGCCCGGCCATGAACGACCTCCGCCCCGATCCCAGCCGCTGCCCGCTGTGCGGCCAGTCCAACCGTTGCACCCAGGCCGACCCGGCGCTGCAGGGCCAGAGCTGCTGGTGCTTCAGCACGCCCATCGACCGCGAGGCGCTGCAGCGTATCCCGCCGGAGCTGGTCGACCGTGCCTGCCTGTGCCCGCGCTGCGCAGCAGGGCTGAAGGATACCGGGGACACCTGATGCGTCTGGACCGCTTCATCGCCAACCTGCCGCACCTGAACCGCCAGCAGGCCCGCCAGTTGCTCGCCGAAGGCCGCCTGCGCGTGGATGGCCAGGTGGTGCGCGATGCTCGCCACGAGGTGCGCGAATTCTCCCGCGTGGAGCTGGACGATGAGGTGCTGCAGGCCGGCAAGCCGGCGCGCTACTTCATGCTGCACAAGCCTGCCGGCTGCGTCAGCGCCACCCGCGACGCCGAGCACCGCACCGTGCTCGACCTGCTCGACGAGCCGGACAAGCACGAACTGCATATCGGCGGCCGGCTGGACTACAACACCACCGGCCTGCTGCTGATCACCAACGATGGCCAGTGGTCGCGGCGCATGACACTGCCAGGGCGCAAGCTGCCCAAGGTCTACTACGTCGAGACCGAGGACCCGATCGAGCAGCGCTACATCGAGACCTTCGAGCGAGGGCTGTACTTCGCCTTCGAAGACCTCACCACCCTGCCCGCGCAGCTGGAAATCCTCGACACCCGCACCGCCCGCCTGACCCTCCACGAAGGCCGCTACCACCAGGTCAAGCGCATGTTCGGCCACTTCCAGAACAAGGTGATCCGCCTGCACCGCGAAAGCATGGGCAGCCTGCAGCTCGACCCGGCCTTGCAACCGAGCGAGTACCGCGCGCTGACGACGCAGGAGATCACCGAGCTGGCGTGACCCGCCCTTTTGTAGGAGCGAGCTTGCTCGCGAACATTCCTGTCGGTGGGTTTGGTAGGGGGCGGTTCGCGAGCAAGCTCGCTCCTACAATTCGAGTCACGTTCAACGTTCGGAAAAGACCTACGCGCGCCGTTCAGCCCGGCGGTTTGCAGCCTGCCTGGACGCTTGGCTAAGCTGCCAGCCATGTCCGCGTCCCAAGGAAAGGTGATGAAGAAACTCTCGGTTGCCCTGCTGATCGCCCTGAGCGCCAGCGTGGCCTTTGCCAATCCGGGCAAGCCCTCGCCGCTGTCGAACCTGCAGGCCGCGCTGAAGACCCTCAAGCCCGGCCAGTTCCTCTGGTACCCGGAAATCTCCCCGGCGGGCCCGGTCACCCTGGTGGTCAGCCTCACCGAGCAGCGCGCCTACGTGTACCGCAACGGCATCGCCATCGGCGTGGCGACGGTGAGCACCGGCAAGAAGGGCAAGGAAACACCGACCGGCGTGTTCTCCATTCTGCAGAAGAAGGTCGAGTACCACTCCGACCTCTACAACAGCGCGCCCATGCCCTACATGCAGCGCCTGACCTGGGACGGCATCGCCCTGCATGCCGGCAACCTGCCCGGCTACCCGGCCTCCCACGGCTGCATCCGCCTGCCCATGGCCTTTGCCAAGAAGCTCTACGAGGTCACCGGTTTCAGCACCACCACGGTGATCATCTCCGATGCCAAGAGTTCGCCCGTGGAGGTCTATCACCCCGGCCTGCTCGCCCCGATCGTCAGCGACGGCCGCCCCGCCGGCCCGCACGACGACAGCGGCATGGTCGTGCCGTTCTGGAGCGACCCGGGCGCCGAAAAGGGCCCGGTGTCCGTGCTGGTCAGCCGCGCCGACCGTCGCCTCTACGTCTACCGCGGCGGCCTGCAGATCGGCACCGCGCCGGTGGCTTTCGAGCATCCGGAGGAAAAGACCGGCGTCGCCGCCTTCTCCCTCATGGAGAAACCCTCCCAGGCTGAAATCGACAGCGAGAGCCCGAACCTGCGCTGGACAAGCGTGCAGGTCAGCGACCCGCAGCGCGGCCTGACACCCGCCGAGCAACTGGGCAAGTTCAGCCTCGACCGCGAGTTCCTGCGCAATCTGCTGGCCAGCATGGACGTGGGCAGCACGCTGGTGATCACCGACCTGCCGTCCACCCGCGATATGCGCAGCAACCCGGACTTCACCGTGATCACCACCAACGACCGCCAGGCTGAGCAGAAGCCGGTCAAGAACCAGAGCGTGCAGTAACGCGATGAACCGGGGCGGCATCGAAGCGCTCCGGATTTCTCCTACAGCGTCTTCGTCCTTCCACTGCACCGGCCTCTTCCTGCTGCCTTCAGACTGGCTGCACTCACCCACGGACAGACGGCCTCAAGTCAGCCGTGCAAGCAGCCGAAGAATCTCGAAACACAAGGAGTCCAGGCGCCTGTCCGGGGTGAGCTCCTTTCGTCCTCGCCCACGCAAACCGCTGCGTCGGGGCTTTCCATCCCACCGGGAAGTTCGTAATTACCGACGGGCGGAACCATACTTGATTAAAAAACAACCACATCACTGGTCAAAAATCGCGCACAATGCGGCGTTTCCCAGAAAAAACCATATCGATTCAACGGGAATGTTGTATTCATGCTGACTTTCTTGAAGTTACGGGGGTTCTTCCGGATTTCGCTCGCCAGTGCCGCGCTCTTCGCGCTCGGCAGCTGGCAGACCGCGTCCGCCGCCCGCCTGCCCACGGCCGAGGAACTGCACCGCCTCGCGCCGGCGACCAACACCGAAACCTTGCGCCTGGCGCTCAACGCACTGCAGTGCGCCAGCACCCAACTCGGCGGCCAGAATCAGTTGCTGACGGTGATCGACTACTCCAAGCCGTCGCGCGACAAGCGCCTCTGGGTCTTCGACCTGAAGCAGCGCAAGCTGCTGTTCGAGGAGTGGGTCGCCCACGGCAAGAAAAGTGGCGACGACATGGCCACCTCCTTCTCCAACCGCCCGGAGAGCAACCAGTCCTCCATCGGCCTTTACCAGACCGGCCAGACCTACAGCGGCAAGCACGGCCGTTCCCTGCGCCTGCTGGGCCTGGAGCCGGGCTTCAACGACAACAGCGAAGAGCGCGCCATCGTCATGCACGCCGCCGCCTACGCCGACCCCAAGGTCGTCTCCGGCCTCGGCCGCCTGGGCCGCAGCTTGGGCTGCCCGGCGGTGCGCCCGCAGGTGGCGCAGCAATTGATCGACACGGTGAAGAACGGCAGCTACGTATTCGCCTACTATCCGCAGCAGGACTACCTGAAGACCTCGCAGTTCCTCGCCGGGCAAAGCTGCACCGTGGCGAAGAACCCGCAGATCAACCGCTACGCCACCAACCTCGCCAAGCGCTGATCGACACCTGCTTCGCCCAATGCAAACCGCCGGCATCAGCCGGCGGTTTGCATTCTGGATTGTCCCCTCCCGGTCTGTGAGCTAGCATCACGCAAGGTTAGTTCACTGGGTTAGCTAACCCGCCAACTGTCGAGGCGAAACCGTGAGCACTGATATTGAAATCGTGAACATTCACGATGCCAAGACCAACCTCTCCCGCCTGGTCGACCTTGCCAGCAAGGGGCATCCCTTCATCATCGCCAAAGCCGGCAAGCCCCTGGTGAAAGTCGAGGCAATCGATGAGAAGCCCAGGAAACGCATCGGCGCGCTCAAAGGTCTCTATCCGGCGGTCGAAGACATTGACGCGCCCTTCGCTGACGACATCGCCAAGCTGTTCAACGGCGAGGCCGACTGATGCGCCTGCTGCTCGATACCCACGTTCTGCTCTGGATACTGACCGACGATGCACGGTTGCCTGGTGACGTGCGGTCGCTGATCCTGGCCGAAGACGCCGAGCTGTTCTTCAGCGCGGCGAGTATCTGGGAAATCTCGATCAAGAACGCGCTGAAACGCGCAGACTTTCCTTATGACCCCAGCATCGTGCGCAAGGCTCTGCTGGACAATGGCTACGCAGAACTGCCAATCACCGGCGAGCATTCCGTCTTCGTCGGCTCCTTGCCCGCGCTGCACGCCGATCCCTTCGACCGCATGCTGGTCGCGCAGGCCAATGTGGAGGGTATGCTGCTGGTCACCCACGACAGCAAGCTGGCGGCTTATCCGGGGCCGATCCGCAAGATCTGATTCGAGCCAGTCAAGCCTTCACCCCATCAAGGATTCCCAGGATCGCCCGCACATCCACGGCGTCCATCTGTTCGGGGTTGAGGAAGCGCTCTCCATACTCGAGGTAGACACCCTGGCTGATGAACAGGCGGAACAGGTCGGCGTCGATGTGCTGGTCGCGGGCCATGAAGGCGAGGATCTTCAGCGACTCGGACAGCGTCTTCGGCGCCTTGTAGGGGCGGTCGGCGGCAGTCAGCGCCTCGAAGATGTCGGCGATGGCCATCACCCGTTCCGGGATGCTCATCTGCTCGCGGGAGAGTTTGCGCGGGTAGCCGGTGCCGTCCATCTTCTCGTGGTGGTTGGCGGCGATGGTCGGCACACGGCGCAAGTGGCGCGGCAGCGGTAGCGTGGTGAGCATCATCAGGGTCTGGACGATGTGCTCGTTGATCTTGAAGCGCTCCTCGTCGTTCAGTGTGCCGCGGCGGATGCCCAGGTTGTACAGCTCGCCATAATGACTGGCGTAGGGCGGCAGGCGCATGTCGAAGCCCCAGATGTTGCGCGGATCGTCCTTCACCACCGGCGGCTTGCGCTCGCCCCAGGGCACGCGGTGCTCGGGCTTGTCGGCGAGGAGGAACTCCTCCGCTGGCAGAGGCCGCTCGGGGCGGCCCTGCAGACGCTCCGCCTCGTCGTGGGAGATGCCCAGGCGGTCGTCGAAATAGCGCAACCAGCGCCGCTCGCCGATCTGCTTGAGGCGCTCGATGTCCTCGTCCTTCATGAATTCGCCGCCGACGTTGGCCTGGGCGACGAAGGCGTAGTCGTCGCGCAGCGATTCGTGCAGCGCGTCGCGGCGGGCGGCGAGCAGGCCGATGTCGTTGCCCTCGGCGATGCCCCGCCAGTAATCCAGCTCGATGTCGCGCCAGATCACCTCGAAGCGCGTGCGCACCTCGTGCAGGCGGTTGTAGAGGGTCTCCAGCTTGGTCGCCTTGTCCACCACGTACTCGGGGCTGGTGATCTTGCCGCAGTCGTGCAGCCAGGCGGCGATCTGGAATTCGTAGCGCTCCGCGTCGCTCATGGTGAAACCGGCGTACTCGCCGTCGCGCGAGTCGATGACCTTCTGCAGCAGCAGGTCGGCCAGCTGCGGCACGCGCTCGCAGTGACCGCCGGTGTAGGGGCTCTTGGCGTCGATGGCGTCGGCCAGCAGCTTGATGATGGCGTCCAGCAGGCGCTGCTGGGCTTCGATCAGCTGGCGGGTCTCGATGGCCACGGCGGCGGCGCCGGAGAGCTCCTCGACGAAGCGCTTGAACGGCTTGCGCGGCTGCTGGCTGTGCGCGCCCTCCTCGGCCAATTGCAGCACCAGGATGCCCAGCAGTTCGTCCGAGCGATTGCGCAGGGAAACTTCCAGGTACTGGCCGCGATTGGCCAGCGCCAGGTCCACCCGCTCGGCCAGTTCCGTTTCGGTGAAGCCTTCGATCAGCATGGATTGCGGATATTGCTCGCCGCTCACCGAGCAGGCCAGGCGCAGGCGGCACTCCTCGTCGTCCAGCAGGTAAACCGCCCCGCCCATCACGGCGGTGGCCTCCACCAGTCGCGACAGGACGCCTTCGAGCATGCTCTCCAGGCGCGTCTCGCGGCTCAGGGTCAAGGTGATCGCCTGGAAGTTGTGGATGGTGCGCGACATACTGCCCATCACGCTGCTCAGGTCACGGACCTCGGCGATCTTCGACTCGACTCCCACCGGCCGGGCGAAGTCGAAGGCCGCCAAGGCACCGACCTGGTCGGCCAGCGCGGTCAGCGGGCGGGCGATGCGTCGGCCGATGTACCAGCCGATCAGCAGCAGGACGACCAGCAAGGTGCCGCTCCACAAAGCCTGGTTGAACAGCAGCTGGCGTGCGCCGGCCAGCAGTTCGACGGCCGGAATGGCGATCAGCACCTTCACCTCGTTGGTGGTGAAATTCGACAGCGGCACCCAGATGCCGTACCAGTCCTGGCCATCCACCTGGTAGGACACCGGTGTGCCCGCGGGTACCGCTTCGGCGTTGAGCTGGCTCAGGCTCGGCACCTTCAACTCGGCCAGCGTGGCCAGACGCAGCTCCTTGCCCTCGTGAATCATCAGCTTGCCCAGGTCGGGATAGGCAATCACCGTGCCCTTGCCGTCGACCACGGCCAGTTCGGTATTGGCGGTCTGTCGCAGGTCGCCCATCTCCCCGCCCAGGTCGTTGACCGATGCATCCATGCCGATCACGGCGGCGCCGTCGACGCTGCGGTGCGCCAGGGTCAGGCCGATCTCGCGGGTGGTGAAGAACACGTAGGGCTGGGTCAGCACCGTCTTGCTGGTGAGGCGCGCCTCGTTGTACCAGGGACGCTGTCGCGGGTCGTAGTTGTAGTCCGGCCTTTCCTGCACGCGCAGCAGGCGAAGTTCGCTGTCATAGAAACGCCATTCGCCGAGCAGCCCGCCCTGGCCATTGAGCGTCTGGCTCTGCACCAGGTACTTGGCCGCGTCGGGCGCCTGCAGGGTTCTGCGCACCTCGGGCACCCGCAGCGCGCGAATCAGCAGGAACTCGCCGTTCGGGTAGCCGATGTACACCGCGCTCAGGGTGCGGTTCGCACGCAGGTTTTCCACCAGCATCGGCAGGCGGTCCAGGCGCGCCGGCAGGTTGTCGGTCTGCGAGATGGGGTCGTGGGTGAGCAGGCGCAGCGCGCTTTCCGCCGGGTCGATCAGGCGGCGAATCCGTTCGTTGATGGTCGAGCCCAGTTGGCTCGCCGACTCCCCGGCCGCCGTCACCAGCGCGCTCTCCACGCCGCGATATCCCTGGATCAGCAACGCCCCCGCCAGCACCAGCATGCTGGCAATGATGGCTCCGGCCACCAGCAGTTGCAGCGGAATACCCCGTTCGAATGCCTTCATCCCTTACCAGCCTCTGTCCGTGGAGCCGTAGCGATAGCCGCTGTCGAGCAGTCCTTCCGCCACCGGTGGCGGCACATTGTTACGCATGATCCGGGCCAGGGTGCCATCCAGCCACAGCGTCTCCATCAGGCGCATCCATTCGGCACCTTGCGCCGGGGTGAAGCGCTTGCGCGAAAGCATCAGGTTGTGGGGTGTCGCCGGCCCCGGCATCACGTCTATCACATGGAAGCGTTCGCGTTGACGACGATCGCTCACCGCCCCCTCGAGATTCATCTCGTGGCCGATCACACCTTCCACATCGCCATTGAGCAACGCGCTGAAGCGCATCGCATCGTCCTTGTATTCCACCACCCGGCCTTCGGCGCGGAGGATACGCAGCATGCCGTCGATAAAGGCGCCATGGCGGTACCCGGCGATCACCCCGATGCGGGCGCCGGGCATGTCGTGGAAGGCTTCCAGGCTGTTCATCTCGCCCAGGTCGTCGCGCACGATCAGCTTGTTGCGCAGGTACAGATACGGCAGCAGGTAAGTGTAGGTGCGCCGCTGGGGCGTTGCGACGCCGCTGGTGCCCATCTGCAGCTCGCCGCTCTCCAGCTGGCTCCAGATTTCATCGCGCGGACGGATCGAGGTTTCGAACCGGCAGCCGGTGCGCTTGCCCAGCTCGGCGATGAGGTCCGGATCGATGCCCACGTCATCATGGAAGAACACCACGTTGCGGGTATAGGCGACGGTAATGGGCTGCTCGCAGCCATAGCGATCCCCGGCCAGGGCAGCCGCACACAGCCAGGCGGCCGGCGCCAGGGCCAGCGAGGGAAGGAAACTTCGATGAAGTGCCATGAACCCGCTCCGCACGCGGTATCGGCCTCAGGGGGAGCACGGCGAGATCGCTCGTCTTCGGCAGGGGGCGTTACAGCTATCACAAGAGTGTAATCCGGCTTCACCAAAGCGCCGGACAATCGCAAGGAGAAATGTCATTTCGTCGGATTTAGGCGAAACGATGTGACTCAAGCGCCCAGTGGCGGTTGCGGGTATCGGACCACCCTGCTTAACTCTGGCTCAAGCGTGACCGCCGAGTCACGCAGCGTAGCCAACAATGATTTTCGCGGCAGCCGTCTCCCCAGCCGCACCTTCCCCGCCTGATCAAGAGCCCGAATCTGCGCCCTCACCGGTGCCGGACCATCTGTCTTTTGATGTCTTAACCAGTTGAAAATCAAGAATTTATTAACTTTCGTCGAGTGACATGAAGCTGTCACGCCAAGACGCTTTCCTCTGCCTGGGTACTTTCTTCGCATCCGATCTTGGGTGCGCACCATGACCTGCGTCTGGAGGAATACGACATGAGGCCGGAAACCGCCGTCGTCGAGATTCAGCAACATCGGGTACACACGGAGTTTCATGTCAACAGGGAAGCGCGCCAGACCATCATCCTGGTCAACGGCTCGCTGGCGACCACCGCCTCCTTCGCGCAAACGGTGAAATACCTGCAACCGCACTTCAATGTCGTCTGCTACGACCAGCCGTATGCCGGCCGGTCCAAGGCGCACAACGACTGCCGCGAATTCATCACCAAGGAGTACGAGGCGCAGCTGCTGCTCGGCCTGATCGAGCACTACCGCGCGGACGTGGTGATGTCCTTCTCCTGGGGCGGCGTCGCCACCCTGCTGGCCCTGGCCGAGCGCCCGGCGCGGATCCAGAAGGCGGTGATCAACTCCTTCTCGCCGCTGCTCAATGCCTCGATGCTCGACTACCTGCACCGGGGCCTGGACTACCTGTCGGCCTGCGACCGCACCCAGGTCGGCAACCTGGTGAACGACACCATCGGCAAGTACCTGCCGCAGCTGTTCAAGCGCTACAACTTCCGCCACGTCAGCGGCCTCGACGAGCACGAATACCGGCAGATGCACTTCCACATCTGCCAGGTGCTCAAGCTCAGCGCCGACAGCTACATGGAGAAATTCGCGGCCATCGACATCCCGCTGCTGTTCATGAACGGCGAGCTGGACATCTACACCACTCCGGCCGAGGCCAAGTTGTTCCAGCAACTGATCCCTGACTGCGAGTTCCGCACCATCCGCAACGCCGGCCACTTCATCGACGTGGAGCACAAGAAGGCCTGGCAGGACACCCAGGACGCCCTCCTGAGCTTCCTCCAGCCCCAGCGCCATCCGGTCCTGGCCAACCCGTACCTGCCCAGCAGTCAGGGCGTGCCCATCGCCGCCATGGTGGGCTGATGCAGCTGCGCAAACAGCCGGGGGCCGGCCCCAGACCTTCCGCCCCCGGTTTTTCCTTGCGCCTTCCTGTTCGCAACTGCGCTCCGCTCGACACGCCTGACCGCTGAAGGCTTCACTAAGCCCCGCCCTTCTGGTAAAAAGGCACCCCCAAGCGGGCGTCGTATAATGGCATTACCTGAGCTTCCCAAGCTCATGACGAGGGTTCGATTCCCTTCGCCCGCTCCAGAACACCCTGCCGAACCCCTGAAATGCCTAGCGTTTCGGGGGTTTTGCGTTTGCGGGGGGGGGGCGGGAGGTATCGAAGAAGTGTCGAATCAGGCCGGGGCTACAACGGAAGAGCGCCTGTTCCATTTTTCCTCGGCATAGCTGTGAAGCCAGGAAAAAGTTCTATAAGGCGCTTTTTCATCTATTTTTTGAGCTGCGTGCTTGTCTGCTGACCGGCTGCGGGAGGCTGAGTTTCGTTGCCTTGGGAGGGAGATAGTGAAAGTCTCTCTCCGAAGGCCGGAGCTTTTGTGCTTTCTGTTATTTGTTGCTTTGTCTTTTCTTGTATTGATGCTTTTAATAAATTTCGAATCCCTGTTGGCGTGCACCGACTTATATACGTATTCAGGTCCGATACTGCGAGATCAAGAGAGTCTATTCTGTCTGGCCAAGAGCCTGATGTTGCTGTGACCCGCTTCAGTATTTCTCGCTTATCTTGCACCTGCGCTGAAGCCACAAGCTCTTGTAGTAGTCCAATATCTGTCGATGCTAGAAATGCAGTGTTATAGGCATCAAAGGATGAGGATGTAAATCCAAATGCTGAGCCTACTGCCCCAGTCGCAGCCGAACCTGCATCCGCTAGACCAAGCATTGCAGTGGTAAGGCTTCCTGCTAGGGTGGTCTGTTTCTGCGCATAGTCTCTTTGTGCGCGAGTCCAATCAATTCTAGAAAAATAATCGCTGCACTGCAGGTCAGTATAAGTCATACCGCTTTCGAGAAACTTACGCAAATTAGCTGGCGTCGGTGATGTCTTTGCCTCTTTATAGGAAGCTGAGAATCTATATCCTTGAGAGCTAAGTAAAGGCTCGTCTGGCTGTGGATTCTCAACCTTTATTGGGCCATCTATTAAAGGGTTCCTATCGTTATAAGGTGTTTGTAGGGAGGGGAAGTTACTGCAGCCACTGATAAATAAAGTTATTAATAGAAAATAGAATTTTTTTTGCAATTCGTTAGCACTCATATTCCATTCTCCTTGAGATTTTTGGGTCCTAAAGGCAATTACCAAACGACAACCTTCCTTGGTCAAAAGACTCACGACTGGCGCACAAGGCCGCACTGGATGGCATATTGCCATCCACATAAAAGTAGACGGCTGCTAAAAGAATGTCGAAAAAGTATCAAAATCACCGGGCCGGATAGCTACACAGTGAAAGGTAGGAGAGCGCCAAGATTGCAGATCGAGCGTGGTTACGAAGCAACGGAACGCCAAGACTGGGTTTCGATTCCCTTCGCCCGCTCCAGAATCCCAAGCAAAAGCCCCCGGCAGCGCGAGTTGCCGGGGGCTTTTGCGTTTTTGGCGTCGCCAAAGCCCGTCTTGTAAACTCCGTGGAACACCTACATCCCCGGACCCGCCGCATGCCCGCACTCGCCTCGCACCGGCAATTCCTGTCCTGGCTCCTGATTACCCTCCTCCTTCTATTGATCCGCCCCGCCTGGGCCGATCAGGTAGTCGACGCTGCCAGCGTCACCCAGCAGCCGCTCACGCTGACCACCTACGTCTCCATACTAGAAGACCCGACCCGCAACCTGACGCTGGCAGATGTGCAGTCCCCCGAGCATCAGGCGCGTTTCAAGGGCGACCAGCCGCCAGGGAGTTCGCTGGCGATGGGCTTCACTCGCTCGGCCTTCTGGTTGAAGTTGCAGTTAAACAACCCGAGCGATGTGCCGCTGCAGCGCATGCTGGTGGTGGAAAACCCTCGCGTATCCCATGTGCAGGCGAATATCCCGCAGGCGGATGGTTCGTATAAAACCATCAACACCGGCAGCGACGTGCCGCAGTCCAGCAAGGTCTACCCGAACCGCAATTTTGTCTTCCCGCTGAACCTGCCGGCACGGTCGGAGCAGGTGGTGTACCTGCGGGTGGAGTCGAGCATCGGTTTGCTGGTGCCGCTGCAGCTGTGGCCGGTGAAGGCGTTCCACGCCTATGAGCGCGACGACTACACCGGCAAGGCGTGGTACTTCGGCATCGCCATGGCGATGATCCTGTTCAACCTGATGCTGCTGTTCGCCCTGCGCGACCCGATCTATCTGCTCTACGTGGTTTTCGTCGGCTGCACGGCCTCGGCGCTGGCGATCAAGAACGGGCTGGCGCCGGACTGGTCGATCGTCGGCGTGCCGCTCAACTCCAACATCGTCTATTACTCCGGCGTGTCGCTGGCACTCGCCGCGCTACTGTTGTTCGCCCGGCGGATGATGCAACTCGACCGCATCCTGCCGCGCCTGGACTGGGTGTTGCGCGCGATGATCGTGCTGTACCTGCTCAGCCTCGTCGCCTACGCATTCGTGCTGCCCTATGTGTCCCGCGCCGGCATCCTGCTGAACTTCGCCACGGCGGTGGTACTGCTGGTCGCGGCCATCGTCTGTGCTTTCAAGCGCCAGCGCAGCGCGTTCTTCTTCCTCGCGGCCTTTGCGTTGCTGATGCTCGGTGGCGCAATGACTTCACTGCGCGCCATGGGCATCGTGCCGACCAACCTGTTCACCGTGGACGGCCTGCAGCTGGGCTCGGCGATGGAAATGATCGTGCTGGCCTTCGCTCTTGCCGACCGTTTCAACGTGATGCGTCGGGAGAAGGCGCGGGTGCAGGAGGAGTTGATCCGCACGCAGCAGCAGCTTGTGGATAACCTGCGCACCTCCGAGCACGAACTGGAGCTGCGCGTTGCCGAGCGCACCGATGAGCTGCGCGAGTTGAACAACCAGTTGGAAGCCATGAGCCTGACCGACGCGCTCACGGGCATCGCCAACCGCCGCCGCTTCGACCAGGTACTGGAACAGGAATGGGGCCATGCGCGCCGTTCGGGTGAGTCGCTGGCGCTGGCGGTGGTCGATGTGGACTGGTTCAAGCGCTACAACGACCACTATGGCCACCCGGCCGGCGACGCCTGCCTGCGCGCGATTGCCCAGGCGCTGGCGACGACGGTCAGCCGCTCGACCGACCTGGTGGCGCGTTACGGCGGAGAGGAGTTCGTATTCCTCGCACCGATGACCGACTTGGCCGGCGTGCGCGGCATGGCGGACAAACTGCTGCAGGCGGTGGAAGCCCTCGCTCTGCCCCACGAGCTTTCGCCGTTAGGACGGGTTAGCGTGAGCATCGGCATTGCAGCAGCGGTACCGGGGCAGGAAGCCTCTGCCGAGGCGCTGGTGGCAAGGGCGGATGCGGCGTTGTATGAGGCGAAGAAGCTGGGGCGGAATCAGGTGGTGGGCAGTTAGCTTCAATCGATTGGCCGGTCGCCACGCAACTTTCCCAACCACCCACCGACACCCGCCGAGATCGTGCTGAACTTCGGCACGTCATCCCAGGAAATCCACAGGCGCCCCTGCCAGTCGAGGACCGTCACCCGGTCGGAGCGCCAGCTCATCTGGACGCGCCGGGGACGTTGCGGATCGACCCGCCCCTGGTCACGCAGCAGTGGGATCACCTCGTCCGACAACCAGCGCGCCACCGTGCGGTACTCCGCATGGCCGTAGCGGATCAGTGCCTTGTACAGCGCCGGCTCGTTGATGACCTCGACCTTTTCCTCGGTGCCCCGGGCCTGCAGCAGCCAGACGGTTCGCACCTTATCGCCCGACACCTTCCCCGCCAGGCTCTGCGGATGCCGCAGGCCGAGCAGCCGCGCGAAGTCTTGCGCCACGATCCAGGGCTGGTCGTCGATCAGCACGCCGCGCAGATGGTGGTTGTTACGCGTGAAGGTTGTGGCGGTGTAGAGATCATCCATGGCTAGCCTCCAGGGCTGGAAAGAGCGATCCATTGCTTCGAGTCGCCAAGCTCGAGAAGGGTGGGCTTTCGAAAGGGCGAGCGGATGCGCAGGCGCGAGGCTTCCCGTTCGAATGAGGTTGGGTCAGTATTCAGCGTCCTGCAGGCAGCAATATCCAGCGTAACCTTTACGCAAATATAGCCGACTGCGTAAATATTACTCCAATTGAATTTTCGCAGAATGGATGCCGTACGAGATAGAGCACTTCTATTAATCAAGAAGCTAGGGCCACGCCGCCTCAGTAACATGGGCGGGAAGAACTACGATCGCTGGCGAAACATTAGCAGCGAAAAAATCCGAATTAGTACTGTCGAAGTCGGAGTTCTCGCAGAAGCATTTCCCGAATACGCCTTGTGGCTGGTCAGCGGTCGCGTGGAGCCTCAGAACGGGCACATTAGCCCGGACGATCTGGAGAGTCCGGTTGATACCGACTAGCTGATCCAACTGAGGGAAACCGGCAATGCGACAAGGAATGACTGATCGCGCGCTGGGTCTGCTATCACAGACCAGCCTGAAAGACTTGGCAGAAGTGAACAGCAAGGAGTACGTCCGCTGGCAGAGCATCAAGCGAGGACGAGCGCGCTTTGCGCTGGAAGAGCTGGAACAATTGCTAGAGCTTTATCCCCAGCTCCGATGGTGGGTGCTTACCGGTGAAACGCTGACAGCGACTGAACAGACGCACCCTACTACCCGCTGCAACGACCAGCCAGCGGGCGATACATCGGCTGACAGAGCACGCGCCCTGATCAAACTGCTAGGTCCCAGAAAGACCAGCGCACATGGCGGCAGCTATGAGCGTTGGAGAAGTGTCAGCAAAGGCGCAGTTCGAGTGAGTAGCGAGGAAATCGACGTCCTGGTGAAGCTTTATCCGCAGTACGCGCTGTGGCTGGTCACCGGAAAAAAAACGGTGGATATCGAGCAGAAACGCCCGGATGAACTCTAAGTGAAAGGCCCAGATTTAATGGGGCCTTTCATTTGAGCCCAGGATCAACCCGCCTTCACCCCATCCCTCTCCTTCAGCAACGCCTGGATCACCTGCTCCTGCTCCTCATACCCACCCTCGCCGATCGACAGGTGGCGAATCCGCCCCTGGGCGTCGATGAAGTAGTGCGCCGGCCAGTACTGGTTGGCGAAGGCGTTCCAGATCCGGTACTGGTTATCCAGCGCCACGGGGTAGTGGATGTCGTGCTGTTTCACCGCTTCGCGGACATTGGCCGGCACGCGTTCGTAGGGGTACTCCGGGGTGTGCACGCCGATCACCACCAGGCCCTGGGCGGCGTACTTCTTCGCCCAGCCGTTCACGTACGGCAGGCTGTGCTGGCAGTTGATGCAGTCGTAGGTCCAGAAGTCGACCAGCACTACCTTGCCACGCAGATCGCGCAGGTTCAGTTCCGGGCTGTTGATCCACTCCACTGCGCCTTGCAGTTCCGGCGCCGGGCCAAGGTCGGGCAGGCGTTCGGCGCCGTGGGCCATTTCGCCGGGCATCAGGTGGCTGATCAGCGCGGGTACGCCGTCGATGACCTTGCGCTCCAGGCTGTTCACCAGCGTGGATGAGCTGCCGGAAGCCAGTTGCGCGCTGGTGCCGCTGGCGATACCCACCACCGCCAGCAGGGCAAGCACGCCGGTGGCGCGGCGCAGCCCTTCGATGACGGCCATGCGCGGCCGCAGGTGCTGCAACAGCCGGCGGCCGGCAAACAGCACGACGCCCAGCACCGTGGCGCTGCCCAGGCCGTAGGCGAACAGCAGCAGGCTGGTCTGCGCGCTCGGCCCTTGCAGCATGGCGCCGGAGAGAATCAGCCCCAGCACCGGCCCGGCGCAGGGTGCCCACAGCAGCCCGGCGGCGAATCCCAGCACCCAGGCGGAAAGCGCCGGCGGCATACGCCGGGCCTTGCCGTGCAGACGATCACCGATCCACGCCCAGGGCTTGGCCAGCCAGTCACTGAAAGGTGACCAGAGCAGCGCAATGGCGGAAACCGTCAGCAGCGTGAGGGCGAAGTAGCGGCCCCACTCGCTGGCGGCGATCACCCAGTTGCTGGAGACGCTCGCCAGGCTCGCCAGCACGGCGAAGCCGCTGGCCAGGCCGAGCAGCGTCACCCAAGGCGAACACGCCGGGCCGCCGGCGCGCTGCAGCAATAAAGGCAGTACGGGAAGAATGCAGGGGCTGAGCAACGTCAGCGCCCCGCCGAGAAAGGCGATGAGCAGCATGTTTACCTCGGTGGGCGGTCAGCCCGTACGGTCGCAATGAATGAGCGCCGGGGAGATCAACGCCGCAGCCGTCCATGGCCGCAGCCCCGGGCTATCAGCCGCCCTCGTTGCAGTTGGTGGCGAACTTGCGGTAGGCGAGGCTGTGCGGCTGGCCGTTGGAATCCAGGTAGTCCATGCGGGCGTTGACGATGCCGCAATCGAACGGCGAGGCGTTCTCTTCATGGATGGCCAGGACGCGCTTCACGTCCAGTTTCTGGCCGTAGTGGTAAGTCTCGGCGGGCTGGGAGTCGGCAGCCTGGGCACCGAAGCTGGCGAAGGCGGCGATGGCAGCGAAGAGGCAAGCGTTGGCGATCTGGATGGCTTTCATGGGGGTTCTCCTGTCCTGTGTCGGGTTTGGCCGGCGGGGGCTGAGTGCCTCGCCGTTGGTGCCCATTTCACGTTCAGGAGGTATCGGGCTTGTGTCGCGCAAGGCCCGGGTTTGCCGCGCCGGGTATCGGCGGCGGCTCTGGATACAGTGGAATACAAAGGACGGCAGGCAAGCGCGACGCGGCGCTATAAACTCGCTTCAACCCACTGCGAACGAGGAACCGACATGGACCATGTCGATCACGTACTGATCGTCGACGACGACCGCGAGATCCGCGAGCTGGTCGGCAACTACCTGAAGAAGAACGGCCTGCGCGTCAGCCTGGCTGCGGACGGCCGGCAGATGCGCGCCTTCCTCGATGCCAACAGCGTGGACCTGATCGTCCTCGACATCATGATGCCCGGCGACGACGGTCTGAAGCTCTGCCGCGAACTGCGCGTGGGCAAGCACAAGTCCACCCCGGTGCTGATGCTCACTGCACGCAACGACGAGACCGATCGCATCATCGGCCTGGAAATGGGCGCCGACGATTACCTCACCAAACCCTTCTCTGCCCGCGAGCTGCTCGCGCGGATCAACGCCGTGCTGCGCCGCACCCGCATGCTGCCGCCGAACCTGCAGGTCAGCGAGGCCAGCCGGCTGATCGGCTTCGGCCGCTGGAAGCTCGACACCACCGCGCGCCACCTGCTGGACGAAGACGGCACCCTGGTCGCCCTGAGCGGCGCCGAGTACCGCCTGCTGCGCGTGTTCGTCGATCATCCGCAGCGCGTGCTCAGCCGCGAACAGTTGCTGAACCTCACCCAGGGCCGCGAGGCGGACATCTTCGACCGCTCCATCGACCTGCTGGTCAGCCGCCTGCGCCAGCGCCTGCTGGATGACGCCCGAGAGCCGGCCTACATCAAGACGGTGCGCAGCGAAGGCTATGTCTTCGCCCTGGCCGTCGAACTGCTCGAGCCCAACGAATGAAATCCCTCCTGCTCTGGCCTCGTACGCTGGCCGCGCGCCTGGCGCTGATATTCCTCGCCGGGCTGGTGTTCGCCTACAGCCTGTCGTTCTGCTCGCAGTTCTACGAGCGCTACCAGAGTGCGCGCAGCATGATGCTGGGCAACCTGGAGACCGACGTCAGTACCGCCGTCGCCCTGCTCGACCGCCTGCCCAGGGATGAGCGCGAGGCCTGGCTGCCGATGGTGCAGCGCCCCAACTATCGCTACCTGCTCAGCGAAGGCCAGCCCGGCGAGCCGATGAACATGGCGCAGGCGCCGATGGCCGCCATGTCCATCGCCGATGTCGTCGGGCCGCGCTACCCGCTGCGCTTCGAAAACATCCCCGGCGCCATCCCGCATTTCCAGGTCCACCTGAAACTCAAGGACGGCAGCCCGCTGACCATCGACGTGACGCCCAAGGGCGTGCCGGTGGCGCAATGGCTGCCGTGGGTATTGATGGTGCAGCTGGCGCTGTTGCTGCTATGCACCTGGCTGGCGGTGCGCCTGGCGATCCGCCCGCTGACCCGGCTGGCGCAAGCGGTGGATGACCTTGACCCCGACTCCCCGGCGCCGGACCTGGACGAGCGCGGCCCCAGCGAAGTCGTCCATGCCGCCCGCGCCTTCAACGCGTTGCAGGGGCGTATCGGCTCCTATCTCAAGGAGCGCATGCAACTGCTCGCCGCCATCTCCCACGACCTGCAGACGCCCATCACGCGGATGAAACTGCGCGTCGAGCAGATGGACGACTCGCCCGAGCGCGAGCGCCTGTGGAGCGACCTGGAGGAGATGCAGCACCTGGTCCGCGAAGGCGTGGCCTACGCACGCAGCATGGACGGCGCCAGCGAGGCAGCGGTAAAGGTCAACCTCGACTCCTTCCTCGACAGCCTCGTCCTCGACTACCAGGACAGCGGCCAGGCCGTGGAGCTGCTGGGCAGCAGCAACGCCGTGCTGGAAACCCGCCCCCACGCGCTGCGCCGGGTGCTCACCAACCTGGTGGACAACGCCCTGAAGTTCGGCGGTTCTGCCCAGGTGGAAGTCGAGCGCGATAGCCAGGGCGTCGTGTGTGTTCGTGTACTCGACGACGGGCCGGGCATTCCCGAGGAAGAACTCGCCGAGGTGGTGAAACCCTTCTACCGGGTGGAAAGCTCGCGCAACCGCAGCACCGGCGGCACCGGCCTGGGGCTGGCCATCGCCCAGCAGCTGAGCCAAGCACTGGGCGGCACCCTGACGCTGTCCAACCGCGCCAGCGGCGGGCTGTGCGTGCAGCTGGAACTGCGTCCCGCCAATTAGCGGCATGTACACAGAGATACAAGACGGCCTTACCCGGACACATGCGGGATAAGGCCCGTCGACAAGATGGCTCCACGAACAGCGGCGGCACCCCGCCCGCCGCATTCCCCCAAGGAGCCCGCCATGAACCGTCCCGCCGAACCTGCCCGCCTGCATGGCTGGCGCCTGTTTTCCCTGCTGTCGCTGCTGGTGCTGATCGTCACTGCGCTGGCCCTGTGGTCACAGCCGCAATGGGTGGAAGCGCTGCGCAGCTCGATCCGCGTCACCGCCCGCACTTCCTTCGCGCTGTTCCTCGCCACCTTCCTCGCCTCCTCCCTGGCGGCACTGGTCCCAACCGATTTCACCCGCGGCCTGCTGCGCGAGCGACGCTTCCTCGGGCTGGCCTTCGCCTTCTCCCATGCCGTGCACGCAGTGCTGATCATCCTCTACGTGAAGTTCTTCCCGGAGACCTTCTGGAGCGGCCGCAGCGTCGCCGCGAACATTCCCGGCTCGGTCGGCTACCTGTTCATCATCCTGCTGACCATTACTTCCTTCCCGTACGCGATGAAGCTGCTCGGCGCCCGCGCCTGGAAGGCCCTGCACAGCACCGGCACCTGGGTGATCGCCGGGGTGTTCTGCCTGTCCTTCTACAAGCGCCTGCCGATGGGCTCCTGGTACCCGCTGGGCTTCGGCCTGATCTTCAGCGCCATCGCCTTCAAGCTCCTCGCCAAGCTGGCCGTGCGCCTGCGTCGTAGCGCACGCCCCGCATTGCCGAACGCCTGATCCCGACGTCTTCCCCGTCCGGGCGAAACCATCGCCCGGCCGATTGAGCCCACGACTTTGCCCATGAGGTGCACCATGACCATGCTGACCCTGAACCCGCTCAAATCCGCCTTCGACCAACTCGACCGCCTCGCCGCCTGGGGCTGGGACATCCCGCTGCGACTGTTCCTGGCCTGGGAATTCTTCGAATCGGGCCTGGAGAAATGGCACGGCGACAACTGGTTCGAACAGATCCACTCAAGCTTCCCCTTCCCCTTCAACCACTTCTCCGCCGGCTTCGACTGGCAGGTGTCGATGTGGGCCGAGCTGATCGCGCCGGTGCTGCTGCTCCTGGGGCTGGCCACCCGCTTCGCCTCGGCCTCGCTGATCGTCGTGACCATCGTCGCCATCGCCGCGGTGCACTGGCCGGCACAGTGGTCGAGCCTGGCGGAACTCGCCCAGGGCTACTCGATCACCGACCATGGCTTCGGTAACTACAAGCTGCCGCTGATCTATCTGGTGGCGCTGGTGCCACTGGTGCTCAAGGGGGCGGGAGCGCTCAGTGTGGATGGATTGGTGCGGCGGTTCCTGGGAGCTTCGCGGAACGTCTGATCGAGCCGCGATTCGCCTGTTCGACCCGCGACGCCCTCTCCCTTGGAGAGGGCGTTTTTGTTTGTCTGCGGGAAGTCGGCGCAGGGGTTGGGCGCGGACTTTGTCCGCTGTTCGCGGGTATGGCTCGTTACCTGCCTGCCTGAAACAACGCGCCGGGGCACGCCTTCTCCCCCGCCCTGGCTGCGCGCCCCGCCTCGAAGGGAGAGGGAGCTATCCGTGCCGGCTGGCATCGTTGATCAAGCGCGTGCAGGCCCCTTCTGCAATATGCGTACTGCCACGGTGCGCTACTGCCACAGCGGAGTCCGCCGCGTAGCTTCGCGGACAAGGTCCGCTCCTACGAAACACCACGCTAAGCCGCCCAGGGTTGAGGCCGTAGGGCGCATAACGCGCCAGCGTTATCCGCCGTCGTGGTATCGGCGGATAGCCCGTTCCGGGTTATTCGCCCTACGCAAGTCCCGTCGCTCGCCCTTGCCCTTGAGGTCTTCCACCGAAATTTCCGCATGCGCCGATTGCCCCGTTCAAGAGGCCTCGTCGAGGCGGAGTTTCAGGGGTTGGGCGAGAACAACATCCGCGCCTGCGTGGGCGCGGATGAGGGATAGCGGATCTCACGGGGTGGACCTGTAGGAGCGAGCTTGCTCGCGAACAGATTTACCGACGACTCCTAAGCGGGGCGGATTCGCGAGCAAGCTCGCTCCTACGAAAAACAAAAAGCCCGCGCACCGATGACGGTGCGCGGGCTGCGCTGTGACCAAGGGATCGATCAGGGAATGACGAACCCAACCTCGATATTGCCGCGCGAAGCCTTGGAGTACGGGCAGATCTGATGGGCTTCGTCGACCAGCCTGGCCTTGTCTTCGGCGGTCAGGCCGGGAAGGTGCACGGTGAGCTGGGCGGCCAGGGCGAAGCCGCCGTCGGCGGTGTTGCCCAGGGAGACTTCGGCGTCCACCGCCACGTCGGCCGGCAGCCGCACGTTCAGTTTCTGCCCGGCGCGGCGCAAGGCGCCGATGAAGCAGGCGGACCAGCCAATGGCGAACAGCTGCTCGGGGTTGGTGCCGGGGCGGCCGGAGCCCGGCGGGCTCAGGGGCAGGTCCAGCTCACCGTCGGTGGTCCGGCCGCGGCCGTCGCGGCCTCCGGTGGTGTGGGTGTGGGCGGTGTAGATCACGGTTGCCAGGGTGTCGGTCATGACGCTTCTCCTTCAGGGACGATGCAGTGGGGGACGACGTGGAGTGGTGCAATTCGGCCGGGTGCCTAGCACCACGCCTTGTTCTTTCAGACTGCGCAGCAGGGTGATGCCCTGCCCTTCGATGGCGGCCGGTTCGACGCCGGCGATTTCGGCCAGCGCCTTGAGGTGTTGCCGACCGGTGAGCTGCCACTGCTGCAGTGAAACCAGCAGGGCATGGGCCAGCGGCGCCAGGCGCGAGAAGTACACCTTCAGGTCGGCACCCCGGCGGGCCAGCAGCAAGGTCGGTTCGGCCGGCGCTTGCGGCGGGATGTGCCCGGGGCCGAGGTGGCTGACCGGCCAGGCATAGGCCAGCGGAAAGGCGAGGCTGGAAATCAGCGGCACTCCATCGAGCAAGTCACCGTCCGGGGCGTGGGCCGGTTCGGCGCTATCGCTGAGCAGCAGCGAGGTCTCGATGAATTCATAGTGCGCCAGTTCCGCTACCCAACCGGGCAGATCGACAAGGCCCTCCAGGTAGTCGACGAACTCGCCGGCCACCTCGGTGAACAGCGGCGTCTGGCAGCGGAAGCCGGCGTAGAAGGCTTCGGTCAGCGCCTGCCACTGCCCGCTCGGCAGGCTGGCGTGCAGCACCGGGAAGTTGCCGGCCAGCAGCGACTGCAGGTTGCCGAAGAAAAGTTGCCGGTACACCGCCAGGCGCCGCGCCTCGATGCCGGGCGGCGGTTCGTTGGCCTGCGGGTCGCGGATGTAGCGGGTCATGCGCAGTTGCTGTTCACGCAAGGTCTCAGCCATGGCGCACCTCCGCTTGGCGCGCGGCCGCTTGCAGGTTGCGGATGGTGTTCACCTCGCCGAGCAGTTCGGCCAGCGGCGGCAGGTTGAAGTCGCGTTCGAGCAGGGTTGGCACTGTGCCCAGGTGCTGGTAGGCGCTGGCCAGCAGGCTCCAGACGTCGCCCTTCACCTCGGCGCCATGGGTGTCGACCTTCAGGTCCGGCGCTTCGTCGTAGTGGCCGGCGACATGCAGGCAGACCACGCGCTCGGCCGGCACGCGGGCCAGGAAGGCGGCGGCATCGTAGCCGTGGTTGTGGGCGTTGACGTAGAGGTTGTTGACGTCCAGCAGCAGGTCGCAGTCGGCCTCGCCGAGCACGGCGCGCAGGAAGTCGATCTCGCTCAGCGCCTGGTAGGGCGCGGCGTAGTAGGAGATGTTCTCCACGGCGATACGGCGGCCGAGGATGTCCTGCACCTCACGGATGCGGCTGGCGATGTGGCGCACGGCCTCGTCGGTGAAGGGCATGGGTATCAGGTCGTAGAGATGGCCTTCGTCGGAGCAGTAGCTCAGGTGTTCGCTGAACAGCGGCACCCGGTGCTGATCGAGGAACTCGCGGATACGGCCAAGGAACACGCGATCCAGCGGTTCGGGGCCGCCCAGGGACAACGACAAGCCGTGGCAGGACAGCGGGAAGCGTTCGGCCAGGCGGGCCAGCCCTTCGCCGTAGCTGCCGCCGACGCCGATCCAGTTGTCCGGCGCGACTTCGAGGAAGTCCACGGCGCGCTCGTCGAGGGTCAGCAGCTCGGGCAGCATGGCGCGGCGCAGGCCGAGGCCGGCTCCTTGCAGGGATGCAATGGTGGTCATGGCGATCTCCTTGGCGAGATACCCTCCCCGGCCAGCGGCGCGGGGAGGTGGTCGGCGGCGGTCAGTTCCTGGCCTGGCTCAGCTTGCTGTACAGGTCCGACGGGAACGGCTTGCCGTTGGAGTCGAACTGGTTCTTGCGGAACTGGTAGACCTCGCCCTCGGAGAGGTAGCCGTCGTGGTTGGCGTCGATGGCATCGAACTCGGCGTTGGCCTTGGGCGCCACGGCCAGCAGTTCGGCGCGGGAGACGCGGCCGTCGTGGTCGGCGTCGGTCCGGGCGAAGGAAGCATCGCCACACTTGCCTTCACCGCACTTGCCCTCGGCGCCGGTGGCCTTGGCCTGGGCGCCGTCGGCACCGCATTTGCCTTCGCCACACTTGCCTTCACCCTGGTTCGCCTTGGCCTTGGCTTCTTTGGCCGCGCCGCACTTGCCCTCGCCACATTTGCCCTCTCCGGCCTTGGCGGCGGAGGCCAACTGGTAGCCCTGCGGCAGGGCTTCGACGGCGAAGGCGGAAGAGGCCATGTTCAGGCCGCCCACCAGGGCAACGGCGAGCAGACCGAGTTGGGATTTCGAGCGCAGGTCTTTTTTCAAGAGTCGGGTCATGGTTTTTCTCCAGATACTGTGGCGCGTGGTGCGCCGGGTCATGCCGCGAGGGCGAATCCCTGGAACGCAGCGCTGGAGGTTTTCCCTGCCGAAGCGCCTTGTCGTTCGGGTAGGGCTATTTCGCCGCAGCGATGTATCGCGGGCGTATCGGCGGCGGGAGGCTTTTGTATGCGTGTGTCCGCTCAGGAAGCGGCAGATACAAAGCAATACATTCGGCGGGAGGTCTGGAGCGAAGGGGGTTCGCGAGCAAGCTCGCTCCTACAGGTCTGCGCTGCTTTTCGTAGGAGCGAGGGGGACGCCTAGTTCTTGCTCGCGAACCAGAGCCATCTAGGACATTGCGGAGGGGATAAAAAGAAAGGGCCGCAGAGCGGCCCGATCTCACAAAGGCAGGAAGATCAGCTCGCGCGCTTGGCCGCGATGGCGGTGACTTCCACCTTCATGCCTTCGACGGCCAGCTCGGAGATACCCACGGCGGCGCGCACCGGGTAGGGCTTGGCGAAGAAGCGGCAGTACACCTCGTTGAACGCGGCGCGGTCGGCCATGCTGGTGAGGTAGATGGTCAGGTGCAGCACGTGGTCCAGGCCGCTGCCGGCCTTTTCCAGGGCCAGCTGCAGGCTGCGCAGGGTGGCTTCGCTCTGGGCCTTGATGTCGCCCAGCTCCAGGCTGCCGTCCTCGAGGGTGGGGATCTGCGTGGAAACCAGCAGGCCGCCGAAGCCGGCGACGTCGGAGGAGATGGATTCGGGGTCCGCGTCGGGGATGAAGGTAGGCGTCATGGGACAAATCTCTGCTGTCGGTGAATGGGGCACGTCGCCGCATGGGGTGCGGCGGCCGGGTCGCGCAGCTTAGCCGCATCGCCCCGATGTGCGCCATGTCACCGTGCCCGCAGCCCCCGGAAACAGTGGCATTGCATATATATGCGGAACTTCCTGACAGCTTATTTCAACTGGACAAAAGTCCTGATTATTACAATTTGAGACATAGACCTTTTCATTATCCGTGATTTAAACGGCGAACTCTTTCGGCATTATGACGTCGGCTTTGCGTATCCAAGCCCGCGTCTGGAGCAATACGCGGGGGAATGCAAAGTCAGTTGACTGCAACAATGCCAACGCAACTTCCTGCGATTTTCCGCCGTGGTCAATCCACGTTCGGATTCATTGTGCCTGCCTATAAAAACGTCCGGCTCTCACGCACTTCATCGAGCCGGTCCTCCAAGACTCTAGGGGCAATATCCATGAAGCACCTCAAACGCAGCGCTATCGTCCTCGCTGTTTCCGCCGCCGCCAGCCAGTTCGCCAGCGCCGAACCCTTCGTCACCGATCAGGCCGATGCCAAGGGCTTCGTCGAGGACGCCAAGCTCGACGTCCTGCTGCGCAACTACTACTACGACCACGACGGCAAGAACGGCCGCGCCGACAACCGCGACTGGACCCAGGGCTTCCTGGCGAACTTCTCCTCGGGCTACACCCAGGGCACCGTCGGCTTCGGCGTGGACGCCTTTGGCTACCTGGGCATCAAGCTCGACGCCGGCGGTGGCCGCGCGGGTACCGGCAACCTGCCGGTGGGCAACGACGGCAAGCCGGAAGACGACTACGGCAAGGCCGGTGGCGCGTTGAAGGTGCGCATCTCCAAAACCGAGCTGAAATTCGGTGACATGCAGCCGACCGCTCCGGTGTTCGCCGCCGGCGGCACCCGCCTGATTCCGCAGACCGCTTCGGGCTTCAACCTATTCAGCAGCGAAATCGATGGCCTGGACCTGGAAGCCGGTCACTTCACCTCCGGCACCAGCCCGGTCACCACCGCCCGCGACGGCGGCCTGTGGGCTGCGTATGCGGTCCAAGAAGCCAGCAGCGTCGACTTCGTGGGTGGCAAGTACGGCATCACCGACAACCTGAGCGTGTCGCTGTACGGCTCCGAGTTCGAAGACATCTGGCGCCAGTACTACGGCAACGTGAACTGGGTGCTGCCGGTCGCCAACGACCAGTCTCTCGCGTTCGACTTCAACATCTACCGCACCAACGACTACGGTCAGGCCAAGGCCGGCGAGATCAGCAACACCACCTGGTCGCTGGCTGCAGCCTACTCCTTCCTGCAGGCGCACACCGTCACCCTGGCCTACCAGAAGGTCCACGGCGACACTCCGTTCGACTACGTCGGCTTCGGCGACGACGGCGACGGCGCCACCGGCGACTCGGTATTCCTCGCCAACTCCGTGCAGTACTCCGACTTCAACGGTCCGGGCGAGCGTTCCTGGCAGGTCCGCTACGACCTGGCGATGGATACCTACGGCGTACCGGGCCTGAGCTTCATGGCCCGCTACATCAACGGTACCGGCATCGACGGCAGCCACGCCGACGCCGATGGCAGCTACGCCGGCCTGTACGGCGAAGACGGCAGCCACCACGAGACCGACCTGGAAGCCAAGTACGTGATCCAGGAGGGCCCGGCGAAGGACTTGTCCTTCCGCATGCGCCAGGCCTTCCACCGCGCCAACGCCGACCAGGGTGAGGCGGACAACAACGAACTGCGCCTGATCGTCGAATACCCGCTGTCGATCCTGTAATTCAGGCGGATATTCGTCTGGCAATAACGCGGGGCAACTTTCGGATTCATCTGAATGTTTACCCCGTGTTCCCGAGAGATTATTACGCCCTGACAGAAAGTCTCTTCCCGGATTGGCGGTTTATCTCAAGGATTCAACTTCCTAGAATCAACCCATCTTCCCGCTTCCGCACTTCCCTGCGGAAGACAACTCCTGACGTTGATATTGTGATTGCTCCTTCGACGTCCTTCGAGCCGCTCCCCTGGAGCGGCTTTTTTTATGTCGCGCGTCGGCTCATCGATAAATAATGAGCGAAACGCCAAGCGAAGCGGTCCAACTTCTGACGGCGCGGTATCAACCCGCGAACGGAAGGAGGACAGCATCATGAGCGCATTGACACTCGAAGGCTGGTGCAAGCTCACCGCGGATCAGAAGCCCATCCCGGTGACCGACATCCACTTCTATCTCACCGATGACGACCGCCTGCACCTGGAACAGGCCGAGCTGTACCTGCAGGAAAACGACCGCAAGGAAATGATGGTCGACACCAATCTCGATACTCTCGACCTGCACATGCCCGACAGCGTCGGGCCACTGGCCGACTGCATGTTCCGCGTGTACCTGGGCGGCGCCGAGCATCGCGGCCAGTTCCATCTCGTCGGCCACCGCGCCAGCGACGGCTGCCTGTTCTACACCAACGCCGTACTGATCGACCAACTGATCAACTGACCCTTGCGCGCCTGCGCTACCGCAGGCGCCCTCCCCTGCCCTGCACGCTCGTCGCCCATGTCGCGGAGGGACATTGTGGCGCCCCCAAGGCCGTGATTTCATAGGGCCATCTGCGTCCGCATGCCGCGGCGTCCAGCGCGGCGTCATGCCAAGCCCATCCTCCGTCGAAGAAGCTGCTATCGGATGCGAACTTCCAGTAATCCTGCGGTAAAGGAGTGCGGGCGATATGACGGCCTGCTGCGTCTCGCCCGGCATGCAGGCGGCGATTGCGCCGTCCTGCTCATCGACATGCACGGCCAGTTGCTCGGCCAGCTCGGCATCGACGCTGCGGCAGCGCTTTCCCTGGCGACCCTGCTGTCCCTGGATGCCTCCGCCAGCCCGCTCAGCCACCAGGGCCGGCTCATGAACCTGCTGGCCAGCAGGCTGCTGCGCGACCCGCAAGGCTTTCCCCAGGCGCGCCTGCTGCTGCTCGGCGACAGCGACGAGGCACTGAGCGACGAACAGCAAAGTCTGCTGACCGACGTACTGGAACTGGGCGAAGCGCTGCTGGACCGCGACCGCGCACCGCAGAAGGACGGCGAACGGCGCATGGCCCTGGCGGTGGACGGCAGCGGCACGGGCATCTGGGACCGCCACGTGCCGACCGGGCAGATCCACTATTCCAGCGCGTGGAAGTCGCTGCTGGGCTACACCGAAGACGAAATCGGCAGCCGCATCGAGGATGCCTACACCCGCGTGCACCCCGAAGACCTCGAGTATGTGCAGAACACCATGCGAGACCACTTCGAGGGCCGCACCGAAGCCTACGAAGTAGAGCACCGCCTGCGGCACAAGGACGGCCACTACCTCTGGGTCTGCAGCCGCGGCAAGGTGGTGGAGCGCGACGCCGCGGGCAACGCCCTGCGCATGCTCGGCACCACCACCGACATCAGCGCCCTGCGCGGCATGGCCGAGAAGCTGCGCGAAAGCGTGGAGCTGCTCACCGACCTGACCAACGAAATTCCCGGCATGGTCTTCCAGTTCCGCCGCCTCCCCGACGGTACCGGCACCTTCCCTTACGTCAGCGCCGGCGTGATGGATATCTATGGCGTGCCCGCCGAACAGATGCGCCATCGATCCGTGCTCCTGCGCGACCTGATCCACCCCGACGACCTTCCGGCCTGCCTCGCTTCGCTGGAGGCGTCCGCCGCCCACCTGCAACCCTGGCGGCACGAATACCGCGTGCAGATCCCCGGCCGCGGCACGCTCTGGCGCCAGGGCAACGCGCACCCCAAGCGCCTGCCGGACGGCAGCCTGATCTGGCACGGCTTCATCACCGACATCACCGAACGCAAGCGCATCGAAGCCGAACTGCAGGTGCTGGCCACCACCGACTTCCTCACCCAGTTGCCCAACCGCGGCCACTTCATGCGCCTGATCGAGGCCGAGCTCGGTCGCGTGCAACGCTCGACCACCCGCCACGCAGCGATCCTGATGTGCGATATCGACCACTTCAAGGCGATCAACGACCGCTGGGGCCACGCTGTCGGCGACGAGGCGCTGCGCCACTTCGCCTGCATCCTCGGCCGCGACATCCGCCGCGTCGATTTCGCCGGACGCGTGGGCGGCGAAGAGTTCGCCGTGGTACTGGGCGACGCCGACATCGCCGCCGCCAGGATCTTCGCGCAGCGCCTGCAGCAGCAATTGCTGGAACAACCGCTGATGCAGGGCGGACAGCGCATCCCGCTGAGCATCAGCATCGGCATCGCCGAACTGGACGCGAGCGACGTTTCTGCCGAGGCCGGGCTTTCCCGCAGCGACAGCGCGCTCTACCGGGCCAAGCAGAACGGTCGCAACCGCATCGAGTGCCACTGAGCGCGCCGTTCCGGGCAAACCCGCGAGGCAGAGCGCGCCGCCTGCGCAGGCGTTGCCGATCCTGAACGCCTTGCGTGAAAAAGCGTGCAGAATTTTTCACCATTATGAAGCGGCGTTTTAAATAATGGACTTTTCATCACGCCTGGATATTTATAAAAATCCTTTATAAACAATCACATACACCAAATGCGCCGAGTGATTTCGGCCATTATTTTTGACGCTCGCCGCCGAATTCGTTTGACATATTTAACGGCTCTGGCAGGCTGGTAGGCAGGTTTCGACCGGGAATCATCGCCTTCTGTGCGCTCCCGGCAGTGCTCGGAACCTCAGGTAGCGCGCCTTTTCCGCTGCGCGCCTGCACAAAAACGATGGGCTGCAGCCCGTCCAAAGGTGACATATGTCCAACAGCAACATTGGCAACAAGAAACAGACCCTTCGAAAACCCGTCGTCCTGATGTCCATGGGCAGCCAAGAGCGCAAAGGCCACGACTATCAGGTAATGACCCACAAATACATCGTGCCCCTGGTCGAACAGTCCGATTGCGTGCCGGTACTGGTACCGACCTGCTGCGGCATCGAAGACCTCGAGCAATACCTGGACATGGCCGACGGCGTGTACCTGACCGGCGCCGGCAGCAACATCGATCCGACCCTCTACGGCCAGGAGAACCAGACTCCCGGCAAGGGCCAGGACAAGGACCGCGACAACTTCGACATCCCGCTGATCAAGGCCGCCATCGCGCGTGGCCTGCCGATCTTCGGCATCTGCCGCGGCATGCAGGAAATCAACGTGGCCCTGGGCGGCGATATCTACCAGAAGGTCTACGCCGAGCCCGGCTTCAATGACCATCGCGAGAATCCCGAAGACCCGGTCGACGTGCAGTACAGCCAGGTCCACGGCGTTCGTCCGGTTTCGGGCAGCTGGCTGCAGCAGCTGCTGGGTGACGAGATCCGCGTCAACTCGCTGCATGGCCAGGGCCTGAAGAACCTGGGCAAGGGCATCGAAGCCATCGCCCATGCCGAAGACGGCCTGGTCGAGGCCATCCACGCCCCGACGCTTTCGCCCTTCCTCTTCGCGGTGCAGTGGCACCCGGAGTGGCAAGCCGCGAAGAACCCTGACTCGGTGAAGATCTTCCAGGCGTTCGGCGATGCCTGCCGCGCGCAGGTGAAGAAGAAGCAGGCCCGCGCACTCGCAGCCTGATTCGCTTCCCGCGTCATGAAAAAGCCCGGCCATGTGCCGGGCTTTTCCGTTTCTGCTGTAGGAGCGAGCTTCCTCGCGAACAGCTCTGACTCCGGCATTGGGCGGTTCGCGAGCATGCTCGCTCCTACGAAAAGCCTCCGTCATTCGCGGTGCGAATGGCGCACCCTGCACGCCCTTGAGGGCGCATCCGGCTAACCTTGGCGGTCAGCGAATTCGCCCAGATGAACAAGGTGCAGCCATGAGCAACGACCTCTTCTCCCTCGCCGGCAAGACCGTCCTGGTCACCGGCGCCTCCAGCGGTATCGGCGCCCACCTGGCGCGGGTAGCTGCACGGGCGGGCGCCCGCGTAGTCCTGGCGGCACGCCGCACCGAG
>NZ_JBGLYK010000430.1:0-1398 GCF_047304025.1 Pseudomonas sp. Pseusp97
GCTTGGCCGCGGTTGGCAAGCTCGCGGGATTGTCTCGGGTTGTTGGCGCCGGCGAAGGCGTTGTTGCGCGGGGCCTGGCTGCGGGCGTGCTGCTGGCGCGCCTGGTCGCGGATCTGCTGGTTATTCTGCGCCCGCGGCCGTTGCTGCGCCTGGTTGCTGCGGTTCTGCACCTGGTTCTGGGCGCGCTGGCGGTTGTCCGGCGTGCGGTTGAGCTCGCGGGTGGCGGCCTGCGCCCGTTCACGGGCCTGGGCGTTGTCGCGGTTGCCTTGCTGCAGACGCTGCTGGGCTTGCGGATTGTCGCGCAGGTCGCGGGTCGCCGCCTGGGCGCGCTCGCGGGCCTGCTCGTTGTTCGCCGCGGGTGGGGCGATGCCGCGCTGGGTCAGGCTTTCCTTGGCCTTGGCGCGCTCCTGGGTGCGCGCCGAGTCGAACCCGCGCAGGGCCTCACGCTGCTCGCCACCGGCCAGTCGGCGGTTGTACTGCTCGCGGCTGGCGGCGTCGCGGTAGGGCACGCCGTTGCGGTAGGTCGGGTTGTGCTGCCACCTGGTCCTGTTGCCGTTGACGTTGCGGTTGCTGTTGAACTCGCGGTTGGTATTGACGTTGCGATTGCTGTTGAAGTTGTTGTGGTGCTCCACGTCGACATCGATCTCGTGGTCGTCCCAGTCGCAGTCGCCCCAGAGCGAGCCGACGATGGCGACACCGGCGCCGAACGCCAGGCCGGTGGCCAGCGCGGTGGCCACCGGGTACTCGGGCGGCGGCGGGTAGTACACCGGCGGGCTGGCGGGATAGGGCCAGGAGCCGTAGACCTGCGTGGGGTTGTAGCTGGGCACGTAGACCACCTGCGGATCGGCGGGCTCGATGATGATGGTCTGCGCCGGTGCGGGCTGTTGCACCACCACCGTGTCGCCGCCGGAAGAGGGCTGCGCCGGTGCGGGCTGGGCGGCCGGCTTGATGGTGACGGTCTGCTGCTCGTTCGACTGCAGGTTGCCGGCGGCCTGGGCCTGGCGGCGCAGGCGCTGGATGGAATCCATTACCGCCTCGGGCTGGGCGAGGAAGGCGTCGCCCACGCGTTGCACCCAGACCGGGTCCTGTCCCAGCGTCGCCAGTACCAGCGGGAAGGCGACCAGTGACTGTACGCTCGGGTCCCAGGGCTGGTCGGCGACCTGTTTCACCGCGTCGTCGCCCACCGCCTTGGGATGGGCTTTCGACCAGGCCACCGCATCGGCCACGTTGCCGGGATAGGTGGTTGCCATCAGCACCTGCGCGAGCAGCGAGTCCGGGTACAGCGCCAGCGGCGCGAGCATCTGGTCCAGCTCCTCGACGCTGAACACGGCCTGTGACGGCGCAGCAGCAGGCGCGGCTGGTGCGGGTGCGGCGGCCGCGGGCGGCGCAGGCGGTGCT
>NZ_JBGLYK010000431.1:0-1384 GCF_047304025.1 Pseudomonas sp. Pseusp97
GCCTTCGCGGCCGGCTTGGCGGCAGGTTTTGCAGCGGGCTTCGCGGCCGGTTTGGCGGCAGCTTTCGCAGCAGGCTTCGCAGCCGGTTTGGCAGCGGCTTTCGCAGCAGGCTTCGCAGCCGGTTTGGCGGCAGCTTTCGCGGCAGGCTTCGCAGCGGGCTTCACGGCCGGTTTAGCGGCGGCGGGCTTGGCAGCGGCGACCTTGGCAGCCGGTTTGGCAGCGGCTTTCACAGCAGGCTTGGCGGCAGCTTTCGCGGCCGGCTTGGCGGCAGCCTTGGCAACCGGTTTGGCAGCAGCCACCGGCTTGCGGGTAGCGAGGGATTTGCCAGCGGCTTCCTTCACCTTGGTCACGCCCTGGGCGAGCTTGAGGCTCTCCTGCACATCGCGCTTGAGGTTGGCGATGTAGGCACGGGTTTCAGTCTGGCGGGTCTTCAGAACGTCCAGCACGCCGTCGAGCTCAGCGATGCTCGACTTGGCCTTGGCCTGCGCCTTTGCCTTGCCGGCCTTGGTCGCGTCCTGCAGCTTGGTGCGTGCGGTGTGCAGCTTCTCCTGAGCCTTGCCACGTTGTTTCTCGAGCTTGGCGAGCAGCTTTTCGGAATCGACGAGCGCCTGCTTGCAGGCACCTTCGAGGTGTTCGATCAGACTGTTGGACAACTGGTGCAGCAGATGCAGAGGGGTAGTGACAGGTTTCTTGTTGGCCGACATGACGTGCCTCCTGGCGGACGTGGTTGCGCCCATACTAGCCCCGCTGATGGCCTCTCGCCAATGTCCTGATTGCGCTGCAGGCCGCAGCAGGCACTGGCTTCAGAGGTTTCCAGCAGTGCGCGAAGGCGCGTTTTTTCACTCACCCAGTGACGCCGCCGCGAGCACTTGGTTCCGTTGCTGCAATCGGCCAGGCAGCGCAAACGCCCGCGGCGCGGGCGTTTGCGGATAAAAAATAAATTTCGGGGTCAGGCCGGAAACGCCCGTCGCAGAGCGCTTCGCTCAGCACGCGACTGCACCCTCGAAGGCGCAATGGCAGGCTTTCACGGTGCAGCAGCACGACCCGGGATTCGCCATCACGACACGCTGAAAATGCTCTGGCGAACACGGCTTTACGGCTACCGTTGCGGCCGGTTTTCAGCAGCGATTCATCGCGCAAAAAAGACTGCGGGGGCACAGCTGCAAGCTGCCGAACGGCGCGAGTTTTTTAGCATTGCGTGCTCGGAGAGCGGGACTCGAAACATCGCGGACAGCGTTCGCTCCTACCTGGATAATCCTGTGCCGGCCTCAGCCCTCTCCCCCGCCCCCCGCCCGCGGGGGGGGGGGGGGGGGGGGGGGGGGGGGGGCGCCCGGGCCGGGGCGGGAAAGACGGGTGGGGGGAGGGGGGGGTTTAGGGGGGGGGG
>NZ_JBGLYK010000432.1:0-1376 GCF_047304025.1 Pseudomonas sp. Pseusp97
CGCCTGGAGCGCTGGAGCGCCGGGCGCACGCGGCCGGTGGACGGGGCGCTGCTGCTGGGCGGCGAAGGCAACCTGAACGAGGCGGTGCTGCCCTTCGCCGAACGCCTGACCGATGCGCTGTTCTCCTTCAGCGAAGGCCAGTACGGCCTGCCGCGCTGGACCGCCGAGCATGGGCCCAGGCTCAAGGCCATCGTCTTCGATGCCAGCGGCCTGACCCGTTTCGAGCAGACGATCGAGCTGCGCACCTTCTTCCAGGGCGCCCTCAAGGGCCTGGATAAATGCCCGCACGTGGTGATCCTCGGCCGCGCCCCGGAATCGCTCAAAGACCCCATCGCCGCCAGCGTGCAGCGCAGCCTGGAAGGCTTCAGCCGCTCCCTGGGCAAGGAAATCCGCCGGGGCGGCAACGTGCAACTGGTGTACGTCGGCAAGGGCGCCGAGGACCAGCTCGAAGGCGCGCTGCGCTTCTTCCTCTCGCCCAAGAGCGCCTATGTGTCCGGGCAAGTGGTGCGTCTCGCCGCCTACGATAAGCAGGTGCAGGACTGGAGCCGCCCACTGGTGGGCAAGCGCGCGCTGGTGACCGGCGCCGCCCGTGGCATCGGCGCCGCCATCGCCGAAACCCTCGCCCGTGACGGCGCCGAGGTGGTGCTGCTGGACGTGCCGCCGGCCAAGGATGCCCTCGATGCGCTGGCCGCCCGCCTGGGCGGCCGTGGCGTGGCGCTGGACATCTGCGCCGCCGATGCCGGTGTACAGCTGGTGGCGGCGCTGCCGGACGGCGTCGACATCGTGGTGCACAACGCCGGTATCACCCGTGACAAGACTGTCGCCAAGATGAGCGAGGCGTTCTGGAACTCGGTGATCGACGTGAACCTGAAGGCCCCGCAGGTACTGACCCAGGCCCTGCTGGACGCCGGCAAACTGCACGACGATGGGCGCGTGGTGCTGCTCGCCTCCATCAGCGGCATCGCCGGCAACATGGGCCAGACCAACTATGCGGTGAGCAAGGCCGGCCTGATCGGCCTGGCGCAGGCCTGGGCACCGGCGCTGGGCAAGAAGGGCATCAGCATCAACGCGGTAGCGCCGGGCTTCATCGAGACCCAGATGACCGCCGCCATCCCGCTGACCATCCGCGAGGCCGGCCGGCGCATGAACTCCATGGGCCAGGGCGGCCTGCCGCAGGACGTCGCCGAAGCCGTGGCCTGGTTCGCCCAGCCGGGCTCGGGCGCGGTGAGCGGGCAGGTGCTGCGGGTTTGTGGGCAGAGTTTGCTGGGGGCGTGATCGCGTTTTTCGGTAGGGAAGCTGTCTTTCTCTGACAGTCCCTACCTGGGTTTTCCCTCTCCCTAACCCTCTCCCTTCAGGGAGAGGGCGGGGGGAGAGGG
>NZ_JBGLYK010000433.1:0-1363 GCF_047304025.1 Pseudomonas sp. Pseusp97
GGCGTGGGCGGCGCGGCGCATCAGCTCGAAGCCGGGCGTACCGGCGGCGATCAGGCGCGCGTCGAGGTCGCGCACCTGCTGGGCGCTGTAGAGGTTCAGGGGCAGATCGTCGTGGGCAGTCATCGCGGTTCCGGGCGGCAGAATGTGTCGCCTTGGCGTTCGGACGGGCCGACGCCGGCAAGGTCTGGCAGAATTATACGCACCCGGACTTCGCTTTCTCGCCTTCCATGCACGATTCGACACTCGACTACGCCGACCTCGCCCTCTCCATCAAGGAGTGGGGGCGCGAACTCGGCTTCCAGCAGGTCGGCATCAGCGGGCTCGACCTGGAGGCCCACGGCGAGCACCTGCAACGCTGGCTGGAAGCGGGCTACCACGGCGAGATGGACTACATGGGCGCCCACGGCAGCAAGCGCTGGCGACCGGACGAACTGGTGCCCGGCACCCTGCGGGTGGTCTCGCTGCGCATGGATTACCTGCCCGGCGACACGCGCATGGCGCAGGTGCTGGCCGATCCGCAGAAGGCCTACGTCTCGCGCTACGCCCTGGGCCGCGACTACCACAAGCTGATCCGCAAGCGCCTGCAGCAACTGGCCGAGCGCATCGGGCAGCGGGTCGGGCCGTTCGGTTTCCGCGCCTTCGTCGACAGCGCGCCGGTGCTGGAGAAGGCCATCGCCGAGCAATCGGGGCTGGGCTGGATTGGCAAGAACACCCTGGTGCTCAACCGCAAGGCTGGCAGCTACTTCTTCCTCGGCGAGCTATTCACCGACCTGCCGCTGCCGGTGGACGAGCCGCATGGCACAGAGCATTGCGGGCGCTGCTCGGCGTGCATGGATATCTGCCCCACCGCCGCCTTCGTCGCGCCCTATGTGCTGGACGCGCGGCGCTGCATTTCCTACCTGACCATCGAATTGAAGGGGCCGATCCCCGAAGACCTGCGCCCACTGATCGGCAACCGGGTGTTCGGCTGCGACGACTGCCAGATGGTCTGCCCGTGGAACCGCTTCGCCCGCGCTACCGACCAGGGCGACTTCCAGCCGCGCCACAGCCTGGACAACGCCGCGCTGGCGGAGCTGTTCCTGTGGACGGAAGAGGAGTTCCTCAGCCGCACCGAAGGCTCGCCACTCCGGCGCGCCGGTTACGAGCGCTGGCTGCGCAACCTGGCCGTGGGGCTGGGCAATGCGCCGTCGACCATCCCGGTGATCGAGGCGCTGCGCGCGCGGCGGGAGTTCCCGTCGGAACTGGTGCGCGAGCATGTGGAGTGGGCGCTGGCGCGCCACAACGCCGGAATCTGAGGCTTTTCGTAGGAGCGAGCTTGCTCGCGAACCTGAATCCCGCTGCGGGGCTTGTTCGCGAGCAAGCT
>NZ_JBGLYK010000434.1:0-1268 GCF_047304025.1 Pseudomonas sp. Pseusp97
CTCCTCGGCCGGCGGCCCGGCGGCGCTGGCGGAGGTCTTCGCGGCGCTGCCGGAGAACTTCCCGGCGGCCATCGTGGTGGTCCAGCACGTCGATGAGGTCTTCGCCGCGGGCATGGCCGAATGGCTGACGACCCAGTCGCGCATTCCGGTGCGCCTGGCGCGCAACGGCGAATCGCCACAGCCCGGCTGCGTGCTGCTGGCCGGCACCAACCACCACATACGCCTGATCAAGGGCGGCGAGCTGACCTATACCGCCGAGCCCAGCAGCCATATCTACCGGCCCTCGATCGACGTGTTCTTCGACAGCGTGGTCGAATACTGGAGCGGCGATGCCGTCGGCGTGCTGCTCACCGGCATGGGCCGCGATGGCGCCGAAGGCCTGAAACACATGCGCGAGCGCGGTTTCCTGACCCTGGCCCAGGACCAGGGCAGCAGCGCCGTGTACGGTATGCCCAAGGCCGCGGCGGCGATAGGCGCCGCGGTAGAGATCCGCCCCCTGGGCGACATCGCCCGCAGACTCGCTGAGGTCTGCGCCTGAGCGCGGGCTACGGAGCCGATTGCATGAATCCTTTGACGAATAATTTCCCCGTGAACACCCCCGGCGATTCCGCTGTCATGGTGCTGCTCGTGGATGATCAGCCGATGATCGGCGAGGCCGTGCGCCGCGCCCTGGCGGATGACCCCAGCATCGACTTCCACTTCTGCTCCGATCCGCACCAGGCCATCGCCCTGGCGATCCAGATCAAGCCCACGGTGATCCTCCAGGACCTGGTGATGCCCGGCGCCGACGGCCTCTCGCTGGTGCGCGAGTACCGCGCCAACCCGGCCACCCGCGACCTGCCGATCATCGTCCTGTCGACCAAGGAAGACCCGGCGGTGAAGAGCGCGGCGTTCGGCGCCGGTGCCAACGACTACCTGGTCAAGCTGCCCGACGCCATCGAGCTGATCGCGCGCGTGCGCTACCACTCGCGCTCCTACCTCGCCCTGCTGCAACGCGACGAAGCCTACCGGGCCCTGCGCGAGAGCCAGCAGCAGCTGCTGGAGACCAACCTGGTGCTGCAGCGGCTGATGAACTCCGACGGCCTCACCGGGCTGTCCAACCGCCGGCATTTCGACGAATACCTGGAAATGGAGTGGCGCCGCAGCCAGCGCGAGCAGGTGCAGCTGTCGATCCTGTTGATCGACGTCGACCACTTCAAGGCCTACAACGACACCTTCGGCCACGTGCAGGGCGACGAGGCCCTGCGCCAGGTCGCCGGCCAGACTAA
>NZ_JBGLYK010000435.1:0-1320 GCF_047304025.1 Pseudomonas sp. Pseusp97
GCCGCTGTCCGCCGCCCAGGGCCGCCTGTGGTTCTTCTGGCAGATGGAACCGGCCAGCGCCGCCTACAACGTGCCGGGCGCGCTGCGCCTGCGCGGTCAGCTCGACGAGTCTGCGCTGCGGCGTGCCTTCGACGCCCTGGTGGCGCGCCACGAAACCCTGCGCACCACCTTCGATGAGGTGGATGGCCAGGCCTTCCAGCGTATCCAGCCGGCGCAACCCCTGGATCTGGCGCGGGTCGATCTGTCCGCTGAAAAAGATGCCGAAAGCGCCGCGCGCAAGCTGGCCGAGGAAGAAGCGCTGCGTCCGTTCGACCTGCGCACCGGGCCGCTGCTGCGCCTGACCTTGATCCGTCTGGCCGAAGCCGACCATGTCTTGCTGCTGACGATGCACCACATCGTCTCCGATGGCTGGTCGATCCGCGTGCTGGTGGACGAGTTCAGCCGCCTCTACGGCGCGTTTGCCGCTGGCGAAGAGTTGCAGCTGCCGGCATTGCCGGTGCAGTACGCCGACTACGCCCAGTGGCAGCGCGAGCTGCTGGCGGGTGAGGAGGGCCAGCGTCAGCTGGACTGGTGGACCGGGCAGCTCAGCCAGGACACGCCGGTCCTGGAACTGGCCGCCGACCGCCCGCGCCCTGCCGTGCAGAGCTACCGCGGCGGCAGCCTCGGCTTCAGCCTGGACGCCGGCCTCGGTGCGCGTCTCAAGCAACTGGCCCGCGAGCAGGACGTTACCCTGTTCATGCTGCTGCTCGGCGCCTACGCCGTGCTGATGCAACGCTACAGCGGCCAGCGCGACCTGCGCGTCGCCGTGCCCATCGCCAACCGCCAGCAGCTGGAGACCGAAGGGCTGATCGGCTTCTTCGTCAACACCCAGGTCATGCCGTTCGCCCTCAGCGACGACGAATCCTTCGCCGCGTTGCTGGCGCGCCTAAAGCCGCTGGCGCTGGGCGCCCAGGCGCACCAGGACCTGCCGTTCGAGCAACTGGTGGAAGCCCTGCAGCCCGAGCGCAGCCTGGCCTACAACCCGCTGGTGCAGGTGAAATTCAACTTCGGCTTCGACGTCAGCCGCCTGCCCGATGCTGGTCCGCTGAAGCTGGAACTGTTCAGCGAGGAACAGTACGGGGCGCGCTTCGACCTCGCGCTGGACATGGCCGAGGCGCTGGACGCCAGCGGCCAGCCGGGCGATGAACTGCGCGGCAGCTTCGTCTATGCCCGCGACCTGTTCGACGAGGACAGCGTTGCCGCCATCGCCGGCCAGTTCGAAGCGCTGCTGCGCCAGCTGTGCGCCGAGCCGCAGCTCGCCGAGGGCGCGCTGCCGCGCCC
>NZ_JBGLYK010000437.1:0-1288 GCF_047304025.1 Pseudomonas sp. Pseusp97
TTGGTTCGCGAGCAAGCTCGCTCCTACAGAATGCTGACGGCGCCGGATCAGTGACCGGCGGTGCGGGAGAACAACTGGATGACGACGACACCGCTGACGATCATGCACATGCCGAGAATGGCCGGGGTATCGAGCTTCTGCTGGTAGAGCACCAGCGCCGCGATGCTGACCAGCACGATGCCCAGACCCGCCCAGATGGCGTAGGCGATGCCCACCGGGATGCTGCGCACCACGATCGTCAGCATCCAGAAGGAAATGGCGTAGCCGACGATCACCAGCAGCAGCGGCAGCGGGGTCGACAGGCCCTTCACCGACTTCAGCGAGGCGGTGGCGATGACTTCGGCGACGATGGCGATGGCGAGGTAGAGATAGCCGGGCATGACAGGTCCTCCCCGGTAGCGACGCGCCGCTGTGTGCAGCGCGTGGGTTATGTTCGGTCTGGTGGGCATTCTAGTTATCTGGATGATGGGATAAAGTCATTACCTATCTGCTTTTGAGATAGGTGGCGGCCATGCAATGGAACCTGGACCAGTTGCGACTCTTCGTCAGCGTCGCCGATCAATCTTCCTTCTCGGCGGCCGCCCGGCAGCTCCAGCGCGTGCAGTCGGCGGTGAGCTCCTCCATCGCGCTGCTGGAGAGCGACCTGGGCGTGACCCTGTTCGAGCGCAGCAGCGGCCGCCAGCCGGTGCTGACCGGCGAGGGCAGGGCGCTGCTGGATGAGGCCCGCGAGGTGCTGCGTCAGTGCGAACGCCTGGAAAGCCGGGCGCTGGCGCTGGTGCGCGGCACCGAGCCGTTGCTGCGCCTCGCGCAGGACGAAGCCATGCCATACCAGCCTGTGCTTTCCGGGCTGCAGGCGCTGGCGCAGGAATTCCCCACCCTCGAGGTGCAACTGGCCAGCGGCGCCCAGGGGGACGTGGCGCGTAAGCTGCTGGAGCGCCGCGCCGACCTCGGGTTGCTGTTCCACCACGAGGGCATGCCGGAGGCGCTGGAGCGGCAGCGGCTGGGCACCATCGAGATGGTCACCGTGTGCGGCGCCGGGCACGAGCTGGCCAAGCTGGACTACGCCGACCGCCGCGAGCTGGCCCGGCATCGCCAGCTATTGATGGCCCCGCAGGACAGCCATTACCCCGGCGGCGAGCAGATCAGCCCGCTGGTGTGGCGCGCCGACAGCTTCTACGCCATGGCCGAACTGTTGATGCGCGACCTCGGTTGGGCCTGGCTGCCGACCCACGTGGCGCAGTACCCGGCGTACCAGCCATTGCTGGTGGAGCTGGCCAGCGACTGGACG
>NZ_JBGLYK010000438.1:0-1234 GCF_047304025.1 Pseudomonas sp. Pseusp97
TTCTTATGTTTATAAGTCACAGCATCGCCGGCGCCTTCGGTGTCGGAAAGCAGCTCGCGCCTCGGCCGCGCCGCGCCGCTGGTGGCAGCGCTGGTGCTGCCGTTCCTCGCCCTGGGCCTGTACCTGCACTGGGGCGCCAGCGACAAGGTCGAGCTGGCCCGCGAATTCGCCACCGCGCCCAGGTCCATGGAGGAGATGACTTCCCGCCTGGAGCGCGCCCTGCAGGCCCAGCCGGATTCCGCCGAGGGCTGGTACTTCCTCGGCCGCACCTACATGACGCAGAACCGCGCCGCCGACGCCGCCAAGGCCTTCGAGCAGGCTGCGCGCCTCTCCGGCCGCCAGCCGGAAGTGCTCGGCCAGTGGGCCCAGGCGTTGTACTTCGCCGGCGACAAGGCGCTCAGCCAGCAGGTCCGCGACCTCGCCGACGAAGCGCTGAAGAAGGACCCGGAGGAAGTCACCACCCTCGGCCTGCTCGGCATCGCCGCCTTCGAGGACCAGAAGTACGCCGACGCCATCGACTACTGGGGCCGCCTGGTCGCCGTGCTGCCGCAGGACGACCCCTCCCGTGAGGCCATCGCCGGTGGCATCGAGCGTGCCCGCCAGCGCATGGTCGAGAAGGGCCAGACTCCGCCCGAAGCGCCGGTTGCCGCCGCTACTGCCGGCGTGACCCTGAAGGTGAAGGTCGACCTGTCCGCAGCCGTAAAAGGCCAGGTCAAGCCGGACGACAGCGTGTTCGTCTTCGCCCGCGCCGTCAGCGGCCCGCCGATGCCGCTGGCAGTGAAGCGCCTGAAGGTCGCCGACCTGCCCAGCGAGGTGTCGCTGAGCGATGCCGACGCGATGATGCCGCAGCTCAAGCTGTCCCAGCATCCGCAGGTGCAGCTGGTCGCGCGTATCTCCCGCGCCGGCAACGCGACGGCGGGGGAATGGATCGGACGAAGTGCTTCGTTGTCTACTTCCCAGGCGGGCGAGCAGAGCGTGACAATCGACAGCCCGGATCAGAAGTAACCAGACAAGAGAGGGTGGATCGATGAAGGGCAGAGTGCTGGCGCTGGGCGCCATGCTGGTATTGGGTGGTTGCGTGGTGCAGCCGCCGCAGCCGGAGCAACCTCCATCGCAGACGCCGCCGCCTTCGCAGCCGAGCAAGCCGATTCCGCCAGCCAAGACCTCCAGCTCGCCGATCACTCCGCAGCCCGGCGCCAGCACTCTGCCCTTCATCGATCCACCCTCTCTTGTC
>NZ_JBGLYK010000439.1:0-1253 GCF_047304025.1 Pseudomonas sp. Pseusp97
GCCCTGGATGCCGCGGCCGGTCAGGGCCTGGGTGGCTTCGGCGGCGGCGGGGCTCAGGCTGCGTTCGGCACAGGCATCGAGCACGGCGCGGGCCAGTGGATGTTCGCTGCCGCGTTGCAGGGCGCCGGCCAGGGCGAGGGCTTGCGCCTCGTCGCCGTCCGCCGCGAGGTTGGTGATGCGCGGCTGGCCGGAGGTGAGGGTGCCGGTCTTGTCGAAGGCCACGGCGGTCACCGCATGGGCGACTTCCAGGGCTTCGGCGTCCTTGATCAGGATGCCGTGTCTGGCCGCCACACCGGTGCCGGCCATGATCGCGGTCGGGGTGGCGAGGCCGAGGGCGCAGGGGCAGGCGATGACCAGCACCGCCACGGCATTGATCAACGCCTGTTCCCAGCCGGCGCCGGCGAGCAGCCAGCCGACCAGGGTGACCAGGGCGATGCCGATCACCACCGGCACGAACACGTTGCTGACCTTGTCCACCAGCTTCTGGATCGGCGCCTTGGCCGCCTGGGCGTCTTCCACCAGGCGGATGATTCTGGCCAGCACGGTCTCGCCGCCCAGCGCGGTGGTCTTCACGCGCAGCATGCCTTCGCCGTTGATGGCGCCGCCGGTGACCGGGTCGCCGACGTCCTTGGATACCGGAAGGCTTTCGCCGGTGATCAGGGCTTCGTCGGCGTGGCTCTGGCCGGCGAGGACTTCGCCGTCCACCGGGAAACGCTCACCGGGGCGCACCAGGACTTCGTCGCCCAGGCGCAGTTCGGTGATGGCGACGTCTTCCTCTACGCCGCCACGCACGCGGGTGGCGCGCTCGGGGCGCAGCGCCTCGAGGGCGCGGATGGCGGCCGCGGTCTGGCGCTTGGCGCGGCTTTCCAGGTACTTGCCGAGCAGGATCAGGGTGATGACCACGGCGCTGGCTTCGAAGTACAGGTGCGGCATGTGTCCGGGAGCGGCGGCGTACCAGAGGTACAGGCTCAGGCCGTAGCCGGCGCTGGTGCCGAGGGCGACCAGCAGGTCCATGTTGCCGCTGCGGGCGCGCACGGCCTTGTAGGCGGACACGTAGAAGCGTGCGCCGATGAGGAACTGCACGGGCGTGGCGAGGAGGAACTGCACCCAGGCCGGCAGCATCCAGTGCTGGCCGAACCAGTCGCCCACCATCGGCAACACCAGCGGCAGCGAGAGCAGGATGGCGGCGGCCAGCCACCAGCGCTCGCGCGCCAGGCGGGCCACGGCCGGGTCCACGGCGGGCTGGTCCGGTT
>NZ_JBGLYK010000043.1:0-31828 GCF_047304025.1 Pseudomonas sp. Pseusp97
GGTCGGAACCGCCGGGGTATTGGCCTGGTCCTCGGCGACGGCCTGGTCTTCCGGCTCGTCGAGGGTGTGGATCTCGGTGGTGCCGTCGGCGCTCTCGACCTCGACGTGCTCCATGTTCAGGGCGCCGGTTTCGGCCGGGCGTGCGGAGCGCTCCTGCCACCAGAAGTAGCCGAAGCCGATCAGCACCGCGAGCAGGGCCAGGCTGAACAGACGCAGCAGGTTGCGCGACAGGCGCACCGGCTCGACCACGCGCCCCAGCGCCTGGACGTTGCTGCCGGTGGCGTCGGTGCCGGTGTACTGGTCGAAGGCGGTGACCATCTGTGCCTGGTCCATGCCCAGCAGTTTCGCGTAGGCACGGATATAGCCACGGGCGAAGGTGTGCCCCGGCAACTGCTCGAACGACCCCTGCTCCAGCGAACGCAGGGCATTCTCGGTCAGGTTCAGCTGGCCGGCGACCTGAGCAGTGCTCCAGCCCTTGTTCTCGCGCGCCTGGCGCAGGGTTTCGCCAGGGTTGGCGCGAGTCGTGCCGATGACATCGGACTGCGACGTATTCATCATTTATCCGCCTGGTATGCCTGGTATTCAGGAGATGCGGGATACAGGCGCTTGAGTTGCAGCCCGTAGCTGGCAGCGGTATCCCGGTCGTCATAGATATTTGCCAGTCGAATCCCCAACAGCAGGCTGCGCGCGGTCTGCGGGCCCCGTTTGAGATATTCCTCGTAGTAACCACGAGACGGCACATACTCGCGATCCTGGTAAGTCAGATCAGCCAATTCGAGCAGCGCCCCCGTCGAATTGCGATTCAGGCGAATGGCCTTCTCGAAGTATTCCTTCGCCTGCGGTCGATTGTTGAGCTTCAGGCTGACTAGGCCGAGGTTCTCGAATATCCGCGAGCGTTCGGAATAGAGGCCGTCTTCGGTGGCCCTCATGTAGGTATCGTAGGCTTCCTGGTAGCGCTTCTGCTCGAACAGGAAGCCCGCGTAGTTGTTCAGGATGCGCGCATCGCCCGAGCGCGACGACAATGCCTTGCGGAACTCGCTCTCGGCGAGCTTGGGCTCCTTCTCGACCTGATAGACCACCGCCAGGGCAGCGTGGGCGTCGGCGCTGGAAGAGTCGATGTCCAGGGCCTGGCGCAGCGGCACCTTGGCCTGCTCGGTATTGCCCATCTGCAGGTAACCGATACCGAGCTGGATGTAGGCGTCACGCGCCTCGTCCCGGCCCTTCTCGGTTTTCAGAGGATCCTGTTTACCAGTCGTCACGCAACCCGTCAGCACGGTTGCCAACAGTAAGCACAGCGCGGCGCGCAGGTTCATCGGAATCCTCCCTAGTCAGTTTCGAGTGGCGTTGGTCGGGGCCTGTTCGGCGTCCGCAGCCAGTTGTCGTACAGCAATGTAGCGTTCGCTGCGGCGGGTGCGGTCCATCACCTGGCCCACCAGCTGACCACAGGCGGCGTCGATATCGTCGCCGCGGGTGGTGCGAACGGTCACGTTGAAGCCGCTCTTGTGCAGCATGTCCTGGAAACGGCGGATGGCATTGTTGCTCGGGCGCTCGTAACCGGAATGCGGGAACGGATTAAACGGAATCAGGTTGATCTTGCAAGGGAAATCCTTGAGCAGTGCGATCATCTGCTCAGCATGCTCGGGCTGGTCGTTGACGCCGGCCAGCAAGGTGTACTCCACGGTCAGCACGCGCTCCTTGCCCAGCCGCGTGATGTAGCGATAGCAGGAGTCGAGCAGCATCTGGAGCGGGTACTTCTTGTTGATCGGTACCAGCTTGTTGCGCAGTTCGTCGTTGGGTGCGTGCAGCGACAGCGCCAGGGACACGTCGGTGACCTCGGCGAGCTTGTCGATCATCGGCACCACACCGGAGGTGGACAGCGTCACCTTGCGCTTGGAAATACCGTAGCCGAGGTCTTCCATCATGATGCTCATGGCGCTCACGACGTTGTCGAAGTTCAGCAGCGGCTCGCCCATGCCCATCATCACCACGTTGGTGATGGCACGGTCGATCTTGCCCGGGATGGTCCCGAAAGACTGGTTGGCGATCCACACCTGGCCGATGATCTCGGCGGAGGTCAGGTCGCTGTTGAAGCCTTGCTTGCCGGTGGAGCAGAAGCTGCAGTCCAGCGCGCAACCGGCCTGGGACGACACGCACAGGGTGCCGCGGCCGCCTTGCGGGATGTACACGGTCTCGACGCAGCTGCCCGAGGCCACGCGCACCACCCACTTGCGGGTCCCGTCAGCGGAAATGTCCTGGCTGACGATTTCCGGAGGACGAATTTCGGCAACGGCCTCGAGCTTTTCGCGCAAGGCCTTGCCGACGTTCGTCATGGCGCTGAATTCCAGGGCGCCAAAGTGGTGAATCCATTGCATCACCTGGCCGGCGCGGAAGCGCTTTTCACCGATGGACTCGAAGAATTCCTCGAGCTGGGGCTTGGTCATGCCCAGCAGGTTGGCCTTTACAGCGGTATCAGTCATGGATTCACCCTCGCTCATTCGCCTGGATCAGCGAATGCGCTCGCACACCTCGGTGCTGGAGAAGAAGTAAGCGATTTCGCGGGCAGCCGAAGCTTCCGAGTCGGAACCGTGTACGGCGTTCTCGTCGATGGAAACAGCGAAGTCGGCGCGGATGGTGCCGGCGTCGGCTTTCTTCGGATCGGTGGCGCCCATCAGCTCACGGTTGCGCAGGATGGCGTCTTCGCCTTCCAGAACCTGAACGACGACCGGGCCGGAGGTCATGAAGGAAACCAGGTCCTTGAAGAAGGGACGCTCTTTGTGCTCGGCGTAGAAGCCACCAGCTTCGCGCTCGGACAGTTGAACCATCTTCGAAGCGACAACGCGCAGGCCGGCTTTCTCGAAGCGGGTCAGGATTTCGCCGATGACGTTCTTGGAAACGGCGTCGGGCTTGATGATGGAGAAGGTACGTTGCAGGGCCATGGAAATAACTCCGATAAAGCAAGGTTGGTAATGCCAAGAAGCCCCTGGCGTGGCCAGGAGCTCCTGCGATTCTAGGGTTTGCCGCGCGCCGCGCCCGTGGGGCGGAAGCCGCGGAACCGGCCCGACTGCGCAAGGGCCGGCGACTGGAAAATTCCCTCAAGGAAATTTTCGACAGCTCACCTAAAGATAAAACCCGCGAATTATACGCGGGTTCATGACAAATGGGTACGCGGCTCTGGTGAGCCGCGCCCTCAGTCGGCTTCTTCGATCCAGGCGGCCTGGATGGCCTCCAGGACCTTTTCCCCACCGCGGGAAGGATCGTCGCTGAACTCCGGCAATGCCAGCACCCAGCGATGCAGATCGACGAAATTCACATAGCGCGGATCGACGTCCGGCTTGGATTCGGCCAGCTGGATGGCGATTTCGAGCACATCAACCCATTTCAGACTCATGCGAACGCTCCGCCTCAGTGACCTTCGGACACCTGGTTGATGGTGTACTTCGGAATTTCCACCACCAGGTCGGTCTCACCGACCACCGCCTGGCAGGACAGGCGCGAATCCGGCTCCAGACCCCAGGCCTTGTCCAGCATGTCGTCCTCCAGCTCGTCGGAGGCCTCCATGGAGTTGAAGCCTTCGCGCACGATCACGTGGCAGGTGGTGCAGGCGCAGGACATCTCGCACGCGTGCTCGATCTCGATGCCATTGCGCAGCGCTGCCTTCATGATGGTTTCGCCCGGCTGGGCTTCGATCACCGCGCCTTCGGGGCAGTGTTCGGCGTGGGGCAGAAAGACAATCTGCGGCATCTTCGCTTATTCCTCGATTTCGTTGAGCCGGCGACCGGCCAGTGCGGCTTTGACGGTGGCGTCCATACGGCGCGCGGCAAAGGCGTCGGTCAGCTGGGACAGACGCTTGATCTGTAGTTCGATGGCGCTGGCATCGCTGCCGGTGGCCAGTTCGCGCAGCGAGTCCATGCCGGCATCGATGACCAGGCGCTCGTCGGCATCGAGCAGGCGCTCGCCGTCGGCGTCCAGTGCAGACTGTACGGCTTCCAGCAGACGCTGGGCCTCGACCTGCTGCTCACGCAGCGCTCGGGCGGCCATGTCGTCGCCGGCGTACTGGAAAGAGTCCTGCAGCATGCGGGCGATTTCGCCGTCGGTCAGGCCGTAGGACGGCTTGACCTGGATGCTCGCCTCGACGCCGGAGGACAGCTCGCGGGCGGACACACCCAGCAGGCCATCGGCATCGACCTGGAAGCTGACGCGGATCTTCGCCGCGCCCGCCACCATCGGCGGAATGCCGCGCAGCTCGAAGCGCGCCAGGGACCGGCAGTCCTTGACCAACTCGCGCTCGCCTTGCAGCACGTGGATCATCATGGCCGTCTGGCCATCCTTGTAGGTGGTGAATTCCTGGGCACGCGCCACCGGGATGGTAGTGTTGCGCGGAATCACCTTCTCCATCAGCCCGCCCATGGTTTCCAGGCCGAGCGACAGGGGGATGACGTCCAACAGCAGCAATTCTTCGCCGCGCTTGTTGCCGGCCAGGGCATCAGCCTGGATGGCGGCGCCAATGGCGACCACCTGGTCCGGATCGATATCGGTCAGCGGCTCGCGGCCGAACAGCTCGCCCACCAGCTCGCGCACACGCGGCACACGGGTGGAACCACCGACCATCACCACGGCGCTGACCTCTTCCAGCTCGACGCCGGAATCACGCACGGCGCGGCGGCAGGACTTGAGGCTGCGCTGGATCAGCGGGTCGATGAGGGATTCGAGCTGGGCGCGGCTCAGCTCACCCGTCCAACTGTCGTAGGCGACGGCAACGCTGGCGCTATCGGTGAGGGCTTCCTTGGCTGCGCAAGCGATCTGCAGCAGACGGCGCTGGGCGCCCGGATCGAGGTCGGCCGAAATGCCGGACTGCTCGATGATCCAGCCCGCGATGGCATGGTCGAAATCGTCGCCGCCCAGGGCGGTATCGCCTCCGGTAGCCAGGACCTCGAAGACGCCGCGGGTGAGGCGCAGGATCGAAATATCGAAGGTACCGCCGCCCAGGTCATAAATGGCGACCACGCCCTCGGCATTCTTGTCCAGACCATAAGCAACGGCGGCAGCGGTCGGTTCGTTGAGCAGGCGCAGTACGTGCAGGCCAGCCAGACGCGCGGCGTCCTTGGTGGCCTGCCGCTGGGCGTCGTCGAAATAGGCGGGAACGGTGATCACCGCGCCCACCAGCTCGCCACCCAGGGTGGACTCGGCGCGCTGGCGCAGGACACGAAGGACTTCCGCCGAGACTTCCACGGGGCTCTTGGCGCCCTGGACGGTCTCGATGAAGGGCATGTGCGATTCGCCCTGGGTGAAGCGGTACGGCAGCTGGCCGCCGAGTTGCTTCACATCCTCCAGGCCGCGGCCCATGAAGCGCTTGACCGAGATGATGGAGTTCAGCGGGTCCTGCGAGGCGGTGGCGCGAACGCTCTCGCCCACCTCGATGCGATCGGCGTGGTAACGCACCGCCGAAGGCAGGATCACTTCGCCGCGGTCGTCCGGCAACGGTGCCGCGACGCCGCTGCGCACGGCAGCGACCAGGGAATTCGTGGTGCCCAGGTCGATCCCCACGGCCAGGCGACGCTGGTGTGGCTGGGGGCTTTGTCCGGGCTCGGCGATCTGCAGTAAGGCCATGCGGTTTCTAATCAGGCTATCGGGCGCGGCGCGGGCCGCGCGGATTAATCGTCGAGTCGCTCTTCCAGCTGTCGCACTTCCTGCGCCAGCTTGTCGAGGAACTGCATGCGACGCACCAGGCGCTCGGCCAGGTCGCGGCGAGCGGCGTCATCCCAGCAATCGGCGAAATCATCTTCCAGCCGCTGCTGGGCGGACTTCAGCTGACGCTTGAACTGCGCCACGCCGTCGAGATCAGCGCTTTCCTGCAGGTCTTCCAGGTCCTCGCGCAACTGCATCTGCTGCAGGAGGAACTCCGGGTCCTGCACCGTGGCTTCCAGCGGCAGCGAATCGCCGCGCAGGGCCAGCAGGTACAGGGCACGACGCGGAACGCTTTTCAGCGTCTGGTAGGCATCGTTGAGTTCGGCGGCCTTGGCCTGCGCCAGTCGCTGCTCGCGCTCGGAGGCATCGGCGAAACGGTCCGGGTGGACGGTGCGCACCAGCTCGCGGTAGCGATTGCCGAGGGCTTCCAGATCGATCCGGAAGCCCGGCTGCAGGTCGAACAGCGCGAAATGACAGGGACTACCCACACCCGGCCTCAGACGTTGAAGCTTTCGCCGCAGCCACACTCACCGCGCACGTTCGGGTTGTTGAACTTGAAGCCCTCGTTGAGGCCTTCCTTGGTGAAGTCCAACTCGGTGCCGTCGAGGTACACCAGGCTTTTCGGGTCGATGATGACCTTCACGCCGTGGCTCTCGAAGACCTGATCCTCGGCTGCCAGCTCGTCGACGAACTCCAGCACGTAGGCCAGACCGGAACACCCGGTGGTGCGCACGCCAAGACGAATGCCCTCGCCCTTGCCGCGCCCTTCGAGGGAGCGGCGAACGTGGTTGGCGGCGGATTCGGTCATGCTGATGGCCATGGGAACTCCTTAACTCAGAATCGCTTCAGAGCAGACCTTTCTTCTGCTTGTAGTCGCGCACGGCCGCCTTGATGGCGTCCTCGGCGAGTACCGAGCAGTGGATCTTCACCGGCGGCAGGGCCAGTTCTTCGGCGATGGTGGTGTTCTTGATGGATTCGGCTTCGTCCAGGGTCTTGCCCTTCATCCACTCGGTGGCGAGGGAACTGGAGGCGATGGCCGAACCGCAGCCGTAGGTCTTGAACTTGGCGTCTTCGATGACACCCTGCTCGTTGACCTTGATCTGCAGGCGCATCACGTCGCCGCAGGCCGGCGCGCCGACCATGCCGGTGCCGACGTCCGGGTCTTCGGCATTGAGCTTGCCGACGTTGCGCGGGTTTTCGTAGTGGTCGATGACCTTGTCACTGTAAGCCATGGCTAATCCTCACATCTATGGGGCGGGTCAGTGGGCCTGCCATTCGACCTTGGACAGGTCGACACCCTCTTTGAACATATCCCACAGCGGCGAGAGCTCACGCAGCTTGGAAACGGCTTCCACCACCTTCTTGGCGGCGTAATCGACCTCTTCTTCGGTGGTGAAGCGGCCGAAGCTGAAACGGATGGAGCTGTGCGCCAGTTCGTCGTTGCGGCCCAGGGCGCGGAGCACGTAGGACGGCTCCAGCGAGGCCGAGGTGCAGGCGGAACCGGACGAGACGGCCAGGTCCTTGAGCGACATCATCAGCGACTCGCCTTCGACGTAGTTGAAGCTGACGTTGAGGATGTTCGGCGCGTAGGAAGTCGGGCTGCCATTGAGGTACAGCTCTTCCAGGCCCTGCACCTGATCGAAGAAGCGCTTGCGCAGGCCTTCGATGCGGGCCATTTCCTGGTGCATTTCTTCCTTGGCGATGCGGAAGGCTTCGCCCATGCCGACGATCTGGTGGGTCGCCAGGGTGCCCGAACGCATGCCGCGCTCGTGGCCGCCACCATGCATCTGGGCCTCCAGTCGCACACGCGGCTTGCGACGCACGTACAGCGCGCCCATGCCTTTGGGGCCGTAGACCTTGTGGGCGGAGAAGGACATCAGGTCGACCTTGAGTTTCTCCAGGTCGATGTCCACCTTGCCAGCGGACTGGGCAGCGTCCACGTGCAGCAGGATGCCGCGGGCGCGGGTCAGCTCGCCGATGGCGGCGATGTCGTTGATGCTGCCGACTTCGTTGTTCACGTGCATGACCGAGACCAGGATGGTGTCGTCACGCAGGGCGGCCTCGACCATCGCCGGGGTGATGATGCCCTCGGGGGTCGGCTCCAGGTAGGTCACCTCGAAGCCTTCGCGCTCCAGCTGGCGGCAGGTATCCAGGACCGCCTTGTGCTCGATCTTCGAGGTGACGATGTGCTTGCCCTTGGTCGCGTAGAAGTGCGCGACGCCCTTGATGGCGAGGTTGTCGGACTCGGTGGCACCGGAAGTCCAGACGATCTCGCGGGGGTCGGCATTGACCAGTTCGGCGACCTGGCGACGGGCGTTCTCAGCTGCTTCCTCGGCCTTCCAGCCGAAGAGGTGGGAGCGCGAAGCCGGGTTGCCGAAATTGCCGTCAACCAGCAGGCAGTCGGCCATTTTCTGAGCGACACGCGGATCCACTGGAGTGGTGGCGGAGTAGTCGAGGTAAATCGGCAATCTCATCAGGTAACTCCTACAGGCGGGCGTTCGCTCAATCGATGGCGGACGCTTCAATCTTGTCGAGGCGCAGCGGCTTGGTGCCCGAGCAGCGACGCTCGTCCTGGCGCTGAGCGACCTCTTGAACTTCGCGGCGCTCGACCAGGTCGGCCAGGCTGATGCCGCTGAGGAACTCGTGAATCTGCTGACTGAGGTCGCACCACAGGTGGTGGGTCAGGCAGGTATCGCCGGAGTGGCAGTCGCCCTGCCCCTGGCAGCGGGTGGCATCGACCGACTCGTTGACCGCATCGATCACCTGGGCGACGTGGATGCCGGTCATGTCGCGGGACAGCTGGTAGCCGCCGCCCGGACCACGCACGCTGACCACCAGGTTGCCACGGCGCAACTTGGCGAACAGCTGTTCCAGGTAGGACAGGGAAATACCCTGGCGCTCGGAGATATCGGCGAGAGAAACCGGGCCACGCTGGGCGTGCAACGCCAGGTCGAGCATGGCGGTGACGGCATAGCGGCCTTTGGTGGTCAATCGCATGGGGAAATCCGGAAGAATCGCTGGTATGGCGGGAGTATGCTCTTTTCCGACTATTTAAGTCAACTATAAGACCTATTACTTTAGTCGGAATTAGCCAGCGAACGGCGGCATATTGTAGCAGCAATACAAGGGCCGGCGCATCACTGCGCCGACTGGCTGCTCTCCTCGCCTTTGACTCCGGCGAAGTCCTCTTCCCGCAGAGCCGGAAGATCTTTCGCACAGTAGTCGCTACCAAGATCCGTCAGAGCCTTGCACATGCCTTCCAGGCGCCCGTCGACTGCCTGCAGGTGGTCGAGCAACTGGCCGATCGCACGGGCCACCGGGTCGGGCATGTCCTGGCTGACGCCATAGGCATCGAACCCGAGCTTTTCTGCCATCGCCTGGCGCTTGGCCGCCTGATCCGCATCATCCTTGACGATGATGCGACCCGGAATACCCACAACGGTGGCGCCCGGCGGTACCTCCTTGGTCACCACCGCATTGGAACCGACCTTGGCGCCGGCGCCGACGGTGAATGGGCCGAGCACCTTGGCGCCCGCCCCCACCACGACGCCGTCAGCCAGGGTCGGATGACGCTTGCCCTTGTTCCAGCTGGTGCCACCCAGGGTCACCCCCTGGTAGATGGTCACGTCGTCGCCGATCTCGGCGGTTTCGCCGATGACGATGCCCAGGCCGTGGTCGATGAAGAAGCGGCGACCGATCTTCGCGCCCGGATGGATCTCGATGCCGGTCATCCAGCGACCGAAGTTCGACACCATGCGCGCCAGCCACTTCCAGCCGGACATCCACAGACCATGAGCCAGGCGGTGCAACCAGACCGCATGCAGGCCCGGGTAGCAGGTGAGCACCTCGAAGGCGTTGCGCGCCGCCGGGTCACGATGGAATACGCTTTGAATGTCTTCGCGTACACGCTCAAACATCTTCATCACTCCGCTTGGAAAGCTCCCCACGGGCAGCCTTCTGTGTCTCGGTGAGAATACCCCGCAGGATATTCATCTCCAGCTTGCTGACACCGGCGCGGCCATACAGGCGGCGCAGGCGCGACATCAGGTGGCGCGGCTTCTGCGGGTCGAGGAACTGGATGTCCACCAGGGTCGATTCGAGGTGCGCATAGAAGCGCTCGAGCTCATCCGACGTCACCGGGACGCTATTGAGCATGGCAGTGGACTCGACCTTTTCCTGCTTGGTCGGCTGCCCCTGAGCGGCCAGCCACGCCATGCGCACCTCGTAGACCAGCACCTGAACCGCCGTCGCCAGGTTCAGCGAGCTGAACTCGGGGTTGGCCGAGATGTGCACATGGAACTGACATCGCTGCAGTTCCTCGTTGGTCAGGCCGGCGTACTCGCGGCCGAACACCAGCGCAACCTCACCACCCTGCTGGACATGCTCCAGGCTGGTGGTGGCGCACTCGCGGGGATCGAGCAACGGCCAGGGGATGCGCCGATCGCGTGCACTGGTGCCGAGCACCAGGCTGCAGCCGGCCAGGGCATCTTCCAGGGTGGGAACGACCACGGCCGCATCGAGAATGTCATCGGCGCCAGAGGCCCGCGCACGCGCTTCGCCACTGGGGAAATCCATCGGATCGACCAGGACCAGGCGCGACAGGCCCATGTTCTTCATCGCACGGGCCGTACCGCCGATATTGCCGGGATGGCTGGTGTTGACCAGCACCACGCGAATTTTGTCGAGCAACGCGCGACTCCACACAAAAGCGAAAAAGGGAGGGAATCCTACCGCAGCAGTGGGTCTTGCGCCACGCAGGCGACAGGTCGCTCTATGAACTCCATGGCTTTCTGCTAGAATGTCCGGCTTTCTTTAACGACCCAGGTGACCTCTCCATGCAGCCCATGCTGAATATCGCCCTGCGCGCCGCTCGCAGCGCCGGTGAACTGATCTTCCGCTCCATCGAACGCCTGGACACCCTGTCGGTCAACGAGAAAGAAGCCAACGACTACGTCACCGAAGTCGATCGCGCCGCCGAACTCTCCATCGTCACCGCCCTGCGCAAGGCCTACCCGAACCACGGGATCATGGGCGAAGAAGGCGGCGTGCTCGAAGGCAGCGGCGAAGGCGCCGACTACCTGTGGATCATCGATCCGCTGGACGGCACCACCAACTTCATCCACGGCGTTCCGCACTACGCCGTCAGCATCGCCTGCAAATACCGCGGCCGCCTCGAGCACGCCGTGGTCCTCGACCCGATCCGCCAGGAAGAATTCACCGCCAGCCGCGGCCGTGGCGCCGCGCTGAACGGCCGTCGCCTGCGCGTCAGCAACCGCAAGAGCCTGGAAGGCGCCCTGCTCGGCACCGGCTTCCCGTTCCGCGACAGCCAGATGGACAACCTGGACGCCTACCTGGGCATGTTCCGCAGCCTGGTCGGCCAGACCGCCGGCATCCGCCGCGCCGGTGCCGCCAGCCTCGATCTCGCCTACGTTGCCGCCGGCCGTTACGACGCCTTCTGGGAATTCGGCCTGTCCGAGTGGGACATGGCCGCTGGCGCCCTGCTGATCCAGGAAGCGGGCGGCCTGGTGAGCGATTTCACCGGCGGCCACGAATTCCTCGAAAAGGGCCAGATCGTTGCCGGCAACACCAAGTGCTTCAAGGCGCTGCTGACCAGCATCCAGCCGCACCTGCCGGCCTCGCTCAAGCGCTGAGCCTGAGCCCGACGAAAAGCCCGGCAATGCCGGGCTTTTTTGTGCCTGCGAGAAAGCGTCGCCTGTAGGAGCGAGCTTGCTCGCGAAGCTCTTTATCCTGAAACCACGCGCCCAGGCGATTCGCGAGCAAGCTCGCTCCTACAAGGAAGGGCCAAAGAAAAAGGCGCCCATCGGGCGCCCTTTTCGTTCCACACCTGGCGACTGCTTATTGCTGACCCAGGATCAGTCGGCCGCTCTTGTCGACCGGAATCTGCGAGCCCGGATCGCGATCCATGCGGACCTGACCGGCCTTGCCATCGAGCAGGTACTTCACGTCGTAGCCGACGACCTTCTCGCTGGTATCATTGACGGTGCTGCAGCGGGTTTCGGTGGTGGTGTAGGTATCACGCTCCTGCATGCCTTCCTGCACCTTGTTGCCGGCGTAGCCGCCGCCGATGGCGCCCGCGACGGTGGCGATCTTCTTGCCGTTGCCGCCGCCGATCTGGTTGCCCAGCAGGCCGCCGGCAATGGCGCCGATCGCCGTACCGGCGATCTGGTGGGTGTCCTTGACCGGGCGCTGGTGGGTCACTGCCACGTCCTTGCAGACCTGGCGCGGATTCTTGATGGTTTCCTTGACCGGTTGAACGGCGAGCACCTCGGCATATTGCGGCGCACGGTCCACCAGACTGTAGGTAGCCACGGCGCCACCGGCAGTCACGCCTACAGCGCCCAGCACGGTACCGATTAGCAACGACTTGTTCATAGGGTTCTCCTGGTCTTACTTCTCATTCGGGCATAGCCCTTTACCTTGCCTTGGAGCAATTCAAATGCAGGAAAGTTCCGGCCGATTCGTGACACACCACCTGCAAATGAAAACTCCCGCCTGGGCGGGAGTTTTCTGCGGAGGGCCGGAAGCGCTCTGTTACGGGCGCTCGTCGACTTCCTTGCTCGGCGGAGGAATCAGGTCCTCGCTGGACAGGTTCAGCCAGATCAACACCACGTTGGCGATGTAGATCGACGAGTAGGTACCCGCCATCACACCGACGAACAGGGCGATGGAGAAGCCGAACAGGTTGTCGCCGCCGAAGAACAACAGGGCGGCAATCGCGAGCAGGGTCGACACCGAGGTCGCGATGGTCCGCAGCAGGGTCTGGCTGGTCGAAATGTTGATGTTCTCGATCAGGCTGGCCTTGCGCAGCACGCGGAAGTTCTCGCGCACCCGGTCGAAGATCACGATGGTGTCGTTCAACGAATAGCCCACCACCGCCAGCACCGCAGCGAGCACGGTCAGGTCGAAAGTGATCTGGAAGAACGACAGCACACCCATCACGATGATGGCGTCGTGGATCAGCGAGAGGATCGCCCCCAGCGCGAACTTCCACTGGAAGCGGAAGCCCACGTACAACAGGATGCCACCCAGCGCCAGGAGCATGCCGAGGCCGCCCTGGTCGCGCAGCTCTTCACCCACCTGCGGGCCGACATACTCGACGCCGTTCACCTTGGCCGGGTTGGAAGCATCGGCCTTCTGCAGCGCGGTGGCGACCTTCTTGCCCAGTTCGGGATCTTCGCTGGGCATGCGCACCAGCACGTCGCGGGTATCGCCGAAGCTCTGTACCACGGCCTCGCTGTAACCGGCGGCGACCAGCTGCTCGCGCACCTTGGAGAGGTCGGCAGGCTGTTCGTAATTCAGCTTGATCGACGTACCGCCGGTGAAGTCCAGGCCGAAGTTAATGCCTTTGAAGACCCAGCTGCCGAGGGCGATCAGGGTGAGGATCAGGGTGGCGGCGAACGCAACGTTGCGCACGCCCATGAAGTTGATAGTACCGATCTTGATATTCATCTCTGGCCCCTTAGATCCACAGCTTCTTGACGTCGCGGCCGCCGTAGATCAGGTTCACCATGGCGCGGGTGACCAGAATGGCAGTGAACATCGAGGTGAGAATACCCAGGGACATGGTCACGGCGAAGCCCTTCACCGGGCCGGTGCCCATGGCGTAGAGGATGCCGCCGACCAGCAGCGAGGTCAGGTTGGCGTCGATGATCGCGGTGAAGGCCCGGTTGAAGCCTTCATGGATCGCCCGCTGCGTCGACATGCCCGCCGCCAGTTCCTCGCGTATCCGCGAGAAGATCAGCACGTTGGCGTCCACCGCCATACCCATGGTCAGCACGATACCCGCGATACCCGGCAGGGTCAGGGTCGCGCCGAGGATCGACATCAGCGCCACCAGCATGACCATGTTGAAGGCCAGGGCGACGGTGGCGATCACGCCGAAGAAGCGATAGATGACGATGATGAACAGGGACACGAAGACCATGCCCCACAGGGAAGCGTCGATGCCCTTGGCGATGTTGTCCGCACCCAGGCTCGGGCCGATGGTGCGTTCTTCGGCGAAGTACATCGGCGCGGCCAGGCCACCGGCACGCAGCAGCAGGGCCAGTTCCGAGGACTCGCCCGGAGCGTCCAGGCCGGTGATGCGGAACTGGTTGCCCAGCGGCGACTGGATGGTCGCGAGGCTGATGATCTGCTTCTCTTCCTTGAACGCCTGAACCGCGACTTCCTGCTCGACGCCGTCGACGACCTGCTTGGTGTAGCGGGTGATCGGCTTCTGCTCGATGAACACCACGGCCATGCTGCGGCCGACGTTGTTGCGGGTTGCGCGGTTCATCAGCTCGCCGCCATGGCCATCCAGACGGATGTTCACCTGCGGACGGCCATTCTCGTCGAAGCTGGCGCTGGCGTCGGTGACCTGATCACCGGTGATGATCACGCCACGCTCCAGGGTCGCCGGCGGACGACGCGGCTCGCGGAAATCGAAGGTCTCGGTGGAGGACTTGATCGCATCCGGCTCGGCAGCCAGGCGGAACTCCAGGTTGGCGGTCTTGCCGAGGATGCGCTTGGCTTCGGCGGTATCCTGCACGCCCGGCAGTTCGACGACGATGCGGTTGGCGCCCTGGCGCTGTACCAGCGGCTCGGACACACCCAGCTCGTTCACGCGGTTGCGGACGGTAGTGAGGTTCTGCTTGATCGAGTATTCGCGGATTTCGGCCAGCTTGGTGGCGGTCATGGCCAGGCGCAGGACCTGCATGCCATTGCGCTCGCTCTGGGTGCTTTCGAAATCGCGGAAATCCTTGGCGATGATCGACTTGGCCTTGTCCAGGTCGGCTTCTTCGGTGAAGCCCAGCTGGATGCCGCCGTCCTGCACGGGCAGGCTGCGGTAGCGCACGCGCTCTTTGCGCAGGGCGCTCTTGACCTCGTTCTCGTACACCTTCATGCGGGCGTCGACGGCCTTGTCCATGTCCACTTCCAGCAGGAAGTGCACACCACCGGACAGGTCGAGACCCAGCTTCATCGGGTGGGCCGCGATGCTGCGCAGCCAGTTCGGCGTGGTCTGCGCCAGGTTCAGGGCGACTACGTAGTCGTCACCCAGTGCGCGGCGGACGATGTCCTTGGCCGGCAGCTGGTCTTCCTGCTTGACCAGGCGGATCAGGCCGCTGTTCTTGCCCAGCGAGCCCGCCTTGACGGCGATGCCCGCATCGGCGAGCGCCTTGCTGGCCTTGTCGACGTCGGCCTGGGTGACCTGCAGCGCGGTGCTCGCGCCGCTGATCTGGACGGCCGGATCGTCTGGATAGAGGTTGGGTGCGGAATAGATGAAACCGACGGCCAGGACCGCCAGGATCAGCAGATACTTCCACAGGGGATACTTGTTGAGCATGACACCGCCCGTTATGACGCGGGGCGCATCTTGCGCCCCGTCGGTTGGGTTTCTAAGTGGAGGATCAGATCGCCTTCAGGGTGCCTTTCGGCAGGGTCGCGGCGATCGCAGCCTTCTGGAACTTCAGCTCGACGTTGTCGGAAACCTCGACGACGACGAAGTCCTCGGCGACCTTGGTCACCTTGCCGGCGATGCCGGCGGAAGTGACGACTTCATCGCCCTTCTGCAGGCCGGACAGCAGGTTCTTGTGCTCTTTCGAGCGCTTGGCCTGGGGACGCCAGATCATCAGGTAGAAGATGACCAGGAAACCGACCAGGAAAATCCACTCGAAGCCGGTGCCGGCCGGGCCTGCAGCAGCGGCGGGAGCTGCGGCGTCAGCGTAGGCGGCGGGAATCAGAAAACTCATTGGAAACTCCTGTCTCAAAGCTTTTTCGATGAATAAGGTCAGTCCGCCAGCGGCGGCACGGGAAGGCCGCGCTTGGCGTAGAAGGCGTCGACAAAGTTCGCCAATGTACCCTGTTGGATTGCCTCGCGCAAACCAGCCATAAGCCGCTGATAATGCCGCAAGTTATGGATGGTATTGAGCATGCTGCCGAGCATTTCGCCGCACTTGTCCAGGTGGTACAGATAGGCGCGGGAGAAGTGCTTGCAGGTGTAGCAATCGCAGGTCGGGTCCAGCGCAGACTCGTCGTGCTTGTGCACCGCGTTACGGATCTTGATCACCCCGGTGTCAACGAAAAGGTGACCATTGCGCGCGTTGCGGGTAGGCATGACGCAGTCGAACATGTCGACGCCGTGGCGCACACCTTCCACGAGGTCTTCGGGTTTGCCCACACCCATCAGGTAACGAGGTTTGTCAGCCGGCATGTGCTGCGGCAGGAAGTCCAGCACGCGGATCATCTCTTCCTTGGGCTCGCCTACCGACAGGCCGCCGATGGCCAGGCCGTCGAAGCCGATTTCCTGCAGGCCTTCGAGGGAACGCATGCGCAGCTCTTCGTGCATGCCGCCCTGGACGATACCGAACAGCGCCGAAGGGCTGTCGCCGTGGGCGGTCTTCGAGCGTTTGGCCCAGCGCAGCGACAGCTCCATGGAGCGCTTGGCGACGTCGAACTCCGCCGGGTACGGGGTGCACTCGTCGAAGATCATCACGATGTCCGAGCCCAGCGCGCGCTGCACGGCCATGGACTCTTCCGGGCCCATGAAGACCTTGGCGCCATCGACCGGGGAGGCAAAGTACACGCCCTCCTCCTTGATCTTGCGCAACGCGCCCAGGCTGAACACCTGGAAGCCGCCCGAGTCGGTGAGGATCGGCCCTTTCCACTGCATGAAGTCATGCAGGTCGCCGTGCTTCTGGATCACTTCGGTGCCCGGACGCAGCCAGAGGTGGAAGGTATTGCCGAGGATGATCTGCGCGCCGATGCCCTCGATGTCGTGCGGGAGCATGCCCTTCACGGTGCCGTAGGTGCCCACCGGCATGAACGCCGGGGTTTCCACCACGCCGCGGGGGAAGGTCAGGCGGCCGCGACGGGCCTTGCCCTCGGTGGCCAGCAGTTCGAATGTCATGAAGCTCATGGATCAGTCCTCGGGGCCGCGCGGTGCCGGGTTGCGGGTGATGAACATGGCATCGCCGTAGCTGAAGAAGCGATACCCGTGCTCCACCGCCGCTGCGTAGGCGGCCATGGTCTCGGGGTAGCCGGCGAAGGCGGAGACCAGCATCAGCAGGGTGGATTCCGGCAGGTGGAAGTTGGTGACCAGGGCGTCGACCACATGGAACGGCCGCCCGGGGAAAATAAAGATGTCGGTGTCGCCGCTGAACGGCTTGAGCACGCCATCGCGGGCGGCGCTTTCCAGCGACCGCACGCTGGTGGTGCCGACGGCGACCACGCGTCCACCGCGCGCCTTGCAGGCGGCCACGGCGTCGACCACGTCCTGGCTGACCTCCAGCCATTCGTTGTGCATGTGGTGGTCTTCGATGCGCTCCACGCGCACCGGCTGGAAGGTGCCGGCGCCAACGTGCAGGGTGACGAAGGCGGTCTCCACGCCCTTGGCGCGGATCGATTCCAGCAGCGCCTCGTCGAAGTGCAGCCCGGCGGTAGGCGCGGCCACCGCGCCCGCACGCTCGGCATAGACGGTCTGGTAGCGCTCGCGGTCGGCGTCTTCATCCGGACGGTCTATATAAGGCGGAAGCGGCATGTGGCCGACGCGCTCCAGCAGCGGCAGCACCTCCTCGCTGAAGCCCAGCTCGAACAGCGCATCGTGGCGCTGCAGCATCTCGGCCTCGCCACCGCCATCGATGAGGATCTTCGATCCCGGCTTGGGCGATTTGCTGGAGCGCACGTGGGCCAGCACGCGATGGCTGTCCAGCACGCGCTCCACGAGGATTTCCAGCTTTCCGCCGGAGGCCTTCTGGCCGAACAGGCGGGCAGGAATCACCCGGGTGTTGTTGAACACCATCAGGTCACCCGGCTTGAGGAAGCCGAGGATGTCAGCGAATTGCCGATGGCTGAGCTCGCCGCTCGGACCGTCCAGCACCAACAGGCGGCTGGAGCGGCGCTCGGGAAGCGGATGGCGGGCGATCAGCGCCTCGGGCAGGTCGAAATGAAAGTCAGCGACACGCATGGGGAGAGCTATCTCGAAGGGGCGCACATCTTACTGGAATTGCCCATTTCTGACCATGCGAGCCGATTGACCGGCGCAGAGCGGCTCCCTATACTGCCGCGCCATTGCCTCGGTGGCGGAATGGTAGACGCGGCGGATTCAAAATCCGTTTCTGGCGACAGAGTGAGAGTTCGAGTCTCTCCCGGGGCACCACCACATTGTTCTTGCAGTTCTCATGAACTACCGGAACCCACAAAAAACCGGCCTTCTGGCCGGTTTTTTGTTGTCTGCGATTTGCCTCGCGTCGATCCGTTCAGGAGCAGGTGCCGGTCGTGGTCTTGCTGACATAGGCGCGACCGGTGGCGCTGACATTCACCACCCGCTCCTGGGAGCCCGCGCTTGGGGCCGAGCGGCAGACGGTGATGGTCGCCTGGGTGTTGCCCACGCCGGTTGGCTGGAAGTCGACCTTGGCGACACTGGACGTCACCTTGAAGCCCGTCGGCGCGGCAGAGTGCTTCTGGATCACGGTGGAGCCGGAAATGATGATCCAGCCCTGCTCCCACCCGCCCGAGCCGCAACTGGTGCCGTTGCTGGAGACGCAAAGGCTGGTCACGGTGTTGCGCTTGATCGCTTCACTACGGCCCATCGCCACACCGGCAACCAGGTCATTGGCGCTGGCGGCAAGCTTGCCCGCGAGGGTGGCATCGCCCAGCGAGGGGACGGCGATGCCGATCAGGATCGCCAGCACGGCGACGGTCACCATCAGCTCCAGCAGGGTAAAGCCGCGCGCAGCACGCCTTGATTTCGCGTTCATGGCCGGCCCCTATCGCTCGATGTCCCAGAATACCCAGGACTTGGGCCTGTTGTTCTCCGTCGCCGAACCCGCATCAGTGCCCTTGAGGGTCGAATCGCCAGAACCGCCGAAGACGACGTCCCTCTTGGTTCCATCATCTAACGTCACACGCCCGCCTACCGGAGGGGGCGGCAAGCCACCACCGGCTATGACCACATAACGTTGACCATTGACACCGGCAGCGTTCAGATAATTTATGGTGTATGCGCGCGCCGTCCCTAGACTCGAACAACTGGTACTGCTGGGCACTGCGGGCTGATGCGTGCTGAATCTGATGCTGTTGAACAGCACCAGCGCTGAAGTGACTACCTGTTCGGTAGATTGCATGCCCAAGTACCAACCCTTAGGGTAGGCCGCAAGCTGTGTGTTGGTGGGTGTTGCGTCGGTGATAATGGGCAACAGCGAATTATTGCAGATCAGGTTGCTGCCACAGGTGGTGTTCTCCACGCTCAACCAACTGGCGTCGCTGGGCTTATCCCGAAAGGCATAGAACCGATTCGCCACACTAGCAGCGGAGCTGTAGCTGAGCAGGGGCTTCTCGCGGTCACCAGATCCGACCATGATCAGGTACTGACCGTTGACGATGCCGATCTTAGGACCATAAAGGAACTTGCGATTGGCCGAGCAGGTGGACACCGTGGCACACCCCAGGGAAGCGATCTTGGTAATGGTCCAATTAGCCGGATCGGTGTTACCGATGGGGCTGTTGGCATCCAGCCCGGAGATACGGTAGACGTTGCCACCCAGATCGGTGGCATAACCGAACATCGCCATGCCACTGCTGTTTTTGACCATGGCAACATCGCCAGTGACGCCCCTGTCAGTATCGAACGTCTTGAGCAGGGTTCCGGCATTGGCATCCAAGAGATAGATGTGCCTACCTTTTGAGGACGAGGTACAGGTGTTGGGATCAGCATCCTCACAGTTGTCGTAGCCGCCTCCCATCACCAGAATCGAGGACGTCCCGCTGGCGTAGCCTCGCGCCAGAAACGAGACCGGCGTCGCCCAGCTTTGCCCCATACCAGCAAAGCCGGTGCTGCAGCCGGTGTCGTTACTCAAATTGGGGCAGCCAATTTTCCACTTCAACGTTGGGCTCGCAGCCGTGGTGACGTCGAAGGCATAAAGGGCACGACCACCACGACGCATACCGGCATAGATCCAATTGTTGGAGCCTTGCTGGACCACGGAGACAGAGCCGTCCATGCCGTAATCCTTCGGCTGCGGTGTGGGCGTCCCGGTAGTGTGGCCTGGGAAGCTGATGGTCACGTTGTTATCACGCAGACGCTTGATCCGCGGATAGAACTCAGGCGGCATGAACGACCAGATTTCACTCCCAGGAGTGACACCGGCGACATTACCGCTACGGTTACCGTTTATGGCACGTAAAAGACCGTCGTTAGCACCGTAGTACACCACCACCAATGGCGAGGCCTCCGTGCCATAGTTAATGGCCGCGGGGCGCGAATGCACCACGTCACCGTGCACCGACGGACGCATCTCGGTGATGTTGCCGTTGGTGTTCTCATCCTGATTGTCGACGCCAACAGCCCAGTTGATCAGGTTGCTGCGTTCAGTGGCGTCCGCCGCCCCTAGCAAGGCCTGGGTAATAGCCGTATTGGCAGCATTGAAGTTCGTGAGCGCGGTGCAAGTCGTTGGATCGCATGTCTTCGTGTTCCGCGAACTGGCTTGGCGCAATACATAGGCTTGGGCCCCCTTCTCGACGATGTTGCCATCGGGATAGTTCGAGGCATCCGAGCCGCTTATTCCACAATTACCCTGCGGTTTGAAAGTCCAGTAGGTGTCCAGTGAAGTGGGGGTCCAGAAGCTGCGCGCACATTCGGTGATGAAGCCGGTGGCACTGTTGATCGCGTCCTTACTGTCGGCGTCCATCGTCGTCAACTGGCCGTTGATCGTGCCCACCTTGTACTGCTTCAGGTTGCCGGGCCAGCGCGGGAAGGAATCGGGGTCAGGACGGAACATACCAACGAACACCTGGTTCAGATAGTTGCTCTGGGAACTGACGCTCAGTGGCAAGGTGACCGATGCGAACACGCTGTTGGTGGCCTGAATCTCCGAAAAGATCGCATTCAGCGCATCGGAGATTTGCGTGCCGCTGGCGGTCACATCGAAGTACTTGCCGCTGCTGACGTTGGCCATGCTCTTGAGCAGGGCGGTCCAGCCCGGGCCCTGACCGGTGGTGACTTTGTTGATGTCCACGGTGTAGGTGGTGATCGACTTGGGGCTCTTCTTCATGAAGCGCGCCCATTCATCGGCCATGTTGTCCTGCGAGCCACTGGGGGAAATGGGGATCGCCGTGGTACTGCCGCCTGCGGCAGCCAGAGCCGTGGTGGCCTGTTTGAGATCAGCGGTGTTGTCCTGGGCCGCGCCATTGCTGATGTAGATGATGAAGTTTTTCGCGCAGCCGGCGACGATCGGATTACTGTAGGTGGTCCCGTTTTTCGTTGACAGGGCGTTGCCGCTCAGGGCGTAGATGGCATTGGAGGCCGCCGTACCGCCGGCGTTGCCAGTGAAGTCGGTCTTGGCCTTTTGGTTGCCGGAGTACGGCGTGCCCGCCGAGTAGTAGAGCCAGGCCTCCTCCATTGCCTTGCTGATCTTCCCACCGTTGGATTTGTCGCTGCCCACGCCCAGGCTGCTCACCAATGCCTGGTACTTGGGCTTGCTGGAACTATCCAGCAACCGCATGGCCGCGCGCACATACGCGCCGTCATTGCCCTTGTCGCTACCGCCGGTCTCGCTGAACATCATCAGGCCGACGCGGAACTTGTTCACCTGCAGCCCGTTGACCACCGACGCCAGGGCGGTCATCTCGTTACTGAATGGGGTGGTCCAGTTGGCCGTATTGTCCAGAATGATCAGGACGTTGGGGGCATCCGTTGCGCTGGTGGGCGTGCCCACGAACAGGTCGATATCCTCGGCACGGACGGCCGACTGGGCGTCCCACAGGAGGCAGAGGGTCAATATCTGCCGGAGCATTCCGGCCTTGCGGTTCTTATTCATCTTCATGGCTCGTCTCCGCACACCGTAGCCTTCTGCGTATCGGTCAAATGCACACGCACACCGGAACGCACCTTCACCGAAGTGCCAGTCAGTGCATCGGCGACATTGGCGTTCAGCGCCCAGACGGTGTCCCAGCCCTGCGAACACATCTCCTGATGGTCGTTATCGCAAAGATCCTGACTGAAACTCTGCTTGGCACTCATACAAACTGGAGGTGCCATTGACACTTGATAATCGGTGGCACCGTCGTTATTGATGTCGACAGCGAGTTGCTCGCCCGCCGGCGAGGTGGTGAACGCGGAGCCAATGACCCGCTGGATGCCAACATCGGCCGCGGCGATGGCCTCGTTGCGGAACTGCATGTTGCCCACCGCCTTGAGGTTGGCGCCGCTGAGGGTGTAGGCGCTGCCGACCATCAACATCAGCATCAGCAACATCACCAAGGCAATCACCAGGGTCGCCCCCTGCTGGGCTCTTGAACCGAGCTGCGTCTTCATGGCGTCTGCCTCCGCCGGGATACGTTCACCAGCGTGGCGCTGGAGGTGAACAGGTGCCGTTTGTAGCCATCGGTGAACGGACCGAGCGTGGAACCACCCAGCGCGTAGGTCTTGTCCGAGCTGTAGCCCGCGGTCTGGGTGCGAGCGCGAGCGAGGATATAGAGCCTGGCCTCGACCACATTCGCCAACTCATTCACCGTGCAGGAGCCGGCACCGCAATGGACGAAAGAGCCATCGGGCGAACCGTCGCCGCGGTTCTTCACGGTGACTCTGGCGGCTGGGTCATCCCAATCCGGAGAGACCTGGTAGTCGAGAGCGGCACCTGTCTTGCTTAGGCTGTCGACCCCGAGCTCGACGCGGAACGCTTCGATCCCCTCGATCAACGGTACCGCCGGCTGTAGCGCGTTGGCCGGGGTGGCGCCGCCGGAAAGGTCGAAGGTGGAACGCATAAGGGTCGGGATACCATCGCCGGCGGTCACCGCGTAGTCGCGCACGTAGTAGAGGTCGACGACGAACTTGCGAAGCTCCGCCGACGTGTTGCAGTCCCGCAGGTGCAAAGTGAACCCGCCGGTATCAAGAACAAAGGGGTTCGCACCTGAAGAGGGGACAACATCGGTGTCGCAGAAGGACGCCTGGAAATACACCTTGCCAGCCGCCAGCGCGTCGCAGTTACCCATACCCGGCGAGCAGGTATCGGCATGCCGTACCACCAGCACGTCGGAGTTGTTCGCAAGATTGGTCACGACTCCCGCACAGCCAGCCGGAACTCCAGAAAAGGTCTGCACCACGATGCCGACGGAGTTGGTCCTGTCCTGCTGAGTCCAAGTCGAGAACGCGGAACACACCGGCGGCAACCCCTGCGGATAATCGGCAGGCGGATCAACGGCCGTCAGGTCATCGAATTGTGGGACGTAACCATTCCAGAACCCCGCATGGGCAATGTCCTCCTGCAGCAGTCCGACAGCAAAGCGCCCGTTCTCGATCAGCGCATTGGTCTGGGCCATGTCGTCGCCGGTGCGGCGCAGGTTCAGGTAGAGCGTCAGAACCGCGACCATGATCAGCAGGCTGATGGTCACGGCGATCATCATCTCCACCAGGGTAAAGCCCCGCTGTCGGGATACGCCGCTCATAGCGAAGCGACCCGCACGATGGTGGTGACCACTCGCCGGCAGAGGTCGCTGCTGCAGCCTGAACTACCGTCGTAGCTGCCACTGCCACACGCCACGCTCGAGGGCGGCGCGGAGATCGGCGACATGCCCTGCCAGGCCACGGTGATCAGGTACTGGTTGCTGCCCAGCGACTCGATGCAGCCACGGCCGCCGAGCATGGCACCAGCCTTCACGCTGCCGCCGCCCACTTCGGCCGCGCCCTGCAAGCTGTTGCACCAGTCGGTCAGGTCCGCTTGCTGACGGGTCCCGCTGCTGGTCGGACAGGTCATGCCCGCACCTACCGGCGAGCTGCTGCCAGTGACGTAGCTGGAAGAGTTCTTCGCGTTGGCATTCATCCGGCTGGACATGTCATTGAGCAGCAGCAGCGCCTGGGCACGCTGGTAGGACTCCATGTCCGACAACTGCATGCGCATCTGCAGCTTGGCCAGACCAAGCAGACCCAGGGAGATGATGAGGATGCTGACGAGCAGCTCGATCAGAGTGAAGCCGCGTTGCCGGGAGGTCAGCATGTCGATCACCACTTGGCCGCCGGCGTCTTGCTGCCGTCACTGCTCAGGGTCAGGTTGCCGTCGCTGGCCTGCGCGCCGCTCGGGGTGAAGGTGATGGTGAAGGTCGGCGGCGTCCCGCTGCCGACGGTGATGGAATAGCCGTAATTGCCAGATACCTCGCTGGGCAGGCTATAGCCGCCGCTTTCCAGCTGCGTCTTGGTGGCGTAGGAGCGGTTGGCCAACAGGTACTGCTGCTGGCGATTGGCGATGTCCATCATTTGCGCCTGGGCCGCAGAGCGCTTTCCGCGAATGACGTACTGCTGGTAGCTGGGATAAGCGATGGCAGCCAGGATCGCCACTATCGCCACCACTACCATCAATTCGATGAGGGTAAAACCACGAGAACTAACTGGCATTATCGATACTCACTTTGCCGGCCCTTTTTCAAAGACTCTATTAGTTAAATGGCGAATCGCCACCCCGCCGGCACGGTAATTCAATACCAGTCGTCGCCGACGTATCGTCATAGATAAAAATTGCTAACGAAAAGATGATCAGATCTGGAGCGCCAAAATACTAACACCCCTTTATGGCGCGGGCATTAGAGCGAAACCTCGCATCAGCGGCAAGGCCCGAAACCAGGTACTTCCGTCTCAAAACGATCCCGCTTGCGCCTCATCAGAAAGCAACTTCAAGAACAACCGTACCATTCATAAAATCCACATAAATAAAAAGTGAAAAAAACATGAAAGCGTATTCGCCATAGTGCATTTCAAATTAACAAAATCAGCACTGATAACTTATTAAAAAGCAGCCATATCGCCACACAAAGGAGAATTCATTACATCTTTCCAACTATCTTTATCCGACTATTCATCAGCTAACTATCGAGTCAATTAATTCCCGGCGCAGAACAGCCGGTGTTCACCAACCACTCCCAGGCCGAAAAATTTTCCCGGCGCGCCACATCACACACCGCGGGAGGGGACAAGCGCGATCAGCGCCCGGGTGACCGCCCCTGCAGGGCCTGAACAAATGCCGCCAGCGGCATCGGTCGCTCGAAGAGATACCCTTGCAGCACTTCCACCCCGCGCCGGGCCAGGTATTCCCGCTGCTCTTCGGTCTCCACGCCTTCAGCGATGATCATCAGGTCCAGCTTGCCGCACAGCTCGACGATGCTGTCGAGGATGTGGGACGACAGCGCATCCACGCCGATCATCGCGACGAAGCTCTTGTCGATCTTCAGCGCGTCCACCTTGAAGCGGTGGAGGTAGGCCAGGCTGGAATTGCCGGTGCCGAAGTCATCGATGGCGAGCTTGATGCCCAACCCGTGAAGCCTTTCGAACAACTCGTCGGTCGCTTCGCTGGAAACGATCAGCTCGCGCTCGGTCAGTTCCAGGGTCAGCTCCGGGCGATGGGGCAGGAAGCGTGTCTGGAACGCACGGCAGTCCTCCAGCAATCCGGGCTCGGTGCAATGTCGGGCGCTGATGTTGAAGCCGAGATGGAAACCCTCACCCAGCAACTCCCCATGTGGCGCCAGGCCCGCCGCGACCTGCTGCATCAGCTCGCGGGTCATCGGCAGGATCAGGCCTGATCGCTCCGCCAGCGGGATGAACAGGTCCGGGCCGACCATGCCCTCGCGGGGATGAATCCAGCGCATCAGCACTTCCGCGCCCACCCAGCGTCCATCCCGGGCGTCCACCAGCGGTTGCAGGTAGGGGACGAACTCGCCGGCAAGCAAGGCGCGCTCGAGCTCCAGGCTGGGTGTCGCCGAGCGCCCCCACAGCCAGTAGCAGGCCATCCCGGACACCCCGCCGAGCATCAGCATCAGCGCCACCAGCGGCAGCGAATCCTCGCGGATGTGCTTCCATTGCGCCCCTGCGGGGAAGCCCCCGATGACCTTGTACGGGAAACGCTCGGAGGCCAGCTCGACATGCCCCAGCGGCAGCGGCGCGGGCTCGCCGTCGAGCACCCTGCCCTGCTCGTCCATCCACTGTCGGCCCACTTGCAACTGCAGGTCGCTGCGCTGGTCGACCAGTTGCAGGGTGTTGCTGAGGTAGCGGCCATCCACGGTGGACAGCGCCGCGAATCGCCCCTGCGCAAGTCGCAGGATCAGCAGCGCGTAATCGGGTGTCACCTCATTGCCGGCCATCATGCGTAGCTGGCCGGCCACATACAGACCAGTGTCCAGAGGCGCCTGGAACTCGCCAAACAGGGACGTGCAATAGATGTTGTCATCGCGGGTCAGGTTGACCGAGCGGACGAACGGCACCACGGCGACCTGCTCGCGCAGGACCAGGGTGGCATCATCGCAGCCCTCGTCCACGTGCAGCAGGGCCACTCGCGCGGCGCCCGCCGCATTGCCGAGCATCGCGTCGAACAGCCGTACCGCCTCGTTGGCGGCGGTACGCGCTTCGGCGGACAGGGTTTGCAGGCTCTGCCAATAAAGGATGGCGCTGCCCAGCAGCAGCGGCAGCAGCGCCATGGAAATGGAAAAGACCAGGCGGGGCAGCAGCCTGCGCCGGGTGTAGCTGCGTAGCGGCATCCTTGTTCCTTGCTCGACGGCGCCGCGACCTGCGACGCATTGCCACTCCCCCGTGGGCAGCGACGTGGTTTGAGCTTAGAACAGCCTCCGCCACAGAACGCCGGTCGGCGGAATCCGTATAATCCCCGCCCTACTCAACCTGATCGCCACAGAAGACGCTCATGCCCAAGTCGCAGCAGCTAAAGCCCCAGGGAGACTTCCCGCCTGCCACGCTCCTCCGCCGCTTCGCCGCGATGTTCTACGACTTCCTGCTCTGCGTGGCCTTGCTGATGGTAGTGACACTGATCTATCAGCAAGTGTTCCTGCGCCTGATCTATGGCAGCGAAAAGCTCCGGATGTTGGCCGATCAGGGCGCGCTGACCGGCGACCCGCTGCTATCCAGCCTGCTGTTCATCAGCGTCTTCGCCTTCTTCGCGAAGTTCTGGACCTACAGCGGCCAGACCCTGGGCATGCAGGTCTGGGGGGTGCGCGTGCAGAACGTTGACGGCACGCGCATCACCTTGATGCAGGCGCTGTTGCGCTTCGTCATCGCCATTGCGTCCTGGGGCTGCGCCGGCCTGGGCTTCCTGTGGATGCTCTGGGACAAGGACAAGCGCACCTGGCAGGACCGCTATTCGGAGAGCGTCGTAATCCAGATACCCAAGGCGGTGCGCAAGGCAACCCAAGGCCGGGGCTGATTCCCAGGCAATAAAAAAGCCGGCGATTGCCGGCTTTTTGCTGCTTGCCTTTTATAGGAGCGAGCTTGCTCGCGAAAAAACCGCTCGGTGCCGAGAGGTTCGCGAGCAAGCTCGCTCCTACAAAAGCCTCCTTAGCCTGCCCGCTTCAGCAGCAAGGTGCCGAGCAACGCACAGATCGCCGCCGGCACCAGTACCGCCAGCAGCGGCGGGAAGTTGAAGACCTGGCTGGATGGGCCGAGCAGGTCCTGGGCGATGCGGAAGGTGAACCCCACCAGCACGCCGGTGAACACGCGCTGACCGAGGGTCACGCTGCGCAGCGGACCGAAGATGAACGAGATCGCCATCAGCACCAGGGCAGCCGTGACCAGCGGCTGCAGGATCTTGGTCCAGAATGCCAGCCAGTAGCGGTTGGAGCTCAGGCCCTGGTCCTGCAGGTAATGGATGTAGCCCCACAGGCCGGTGATCGACAGCGCCTCGGGCTCCATCACGACGGTATTGAGCAGTTGCGGGCTGAGCTGGATGTTCCAGGTCTCGCTCTGCTGGTTCACCACCTCGCTGCGTTTCTCCGCGGCGTGCAGCACCGTAGTGGTCACGTCCTGCAACTGCCACTGGTTGTTCTCGAAGACGGCCTGGCGGGCGAAACTCGCGGTCTGCAGACGGCGGTTGTCGTCGAAGTTGTAGCGCGTCACCCCCAGCAGCACGCCGTCCGGACGCACCACGTTGATGTGGATGAACTCATGCCCCTGGCGGTGCCACAGGCCCGATTTGGAGCTTTGCGAACCGTTGCCGCTCTGCGCCAGGGCGCGGCCGCTCTGGGCGGCGGTTTCGGTATAGGGAATCACGTATTCGCCGACCAGGATGCCGACGAACATCAGTACCAGCATCGGTTTCATCACCGCCCAGACGATGCGCTGCAGCGACACGCCGGCGGCGCGCATGATGGTCAGCTCGCTGTTGCTGGCCAAGGTACCCAGGCCCACCAGGCAGCCGATCAGCGCGGCCATGGGCAGCATGTCGTAGGCACGGCTTGGCGCGGTGAGCAGCACGAACTTCAGCGCTTCGGTGAGGGTGTAGCTGTCGCTGATCTGCCCCAGCTGGTCGACGAAGGCGAACAACTCGGCCAGCCCGAGGATCACCCCGAGGACCGCGAGAATGGAAACGAAAACGGTCGTGCCGATGTAACGATCCAGCTTACGCATGCTTCAGCTCCCCGCCCGACTTCGCTCGGTTGGCGGCCAGCTTCAGACGCAGCGGCTCCCAGTACAGCAGCAACAGGCCGATGGCCAGGAATATCCCGTGGATCCACCAAAGGCCGAGGGCCATGGGAATCTTGCCCTTGTCGAGCATGCCGCGACCGGCAATCAGCAGCGCCAGGTAACCCATGTACAGCAGCACCGCCGGTAGCAGCTTGAGGAAGCGGCCCTGTCGCGGATTGACGCGCGACAGCGGCACCGCCAGCACGGTCACCACGAACACCAGCAGCGGAATGGACAGGCGCCATTGCAGTTCGGACTGCATGCGCGGGTCATCGCTACCCAGCAGCTCGGAGGTCGGGATGGCGTCGCGGTCATCGATCTCGCTGCTCACTTCCGGCTTGGGCAGGAGCGCCGCATAGGTGTCGTACTTGATCTCGCGGTAATCGGCCTGGCCCGGCGTGCCGTCGTAGCGGTAGCCGTCCTTGAGGATCAGGTAGCGGCTGCCGTCGGCGTGGATTTCCTGTACGCCGGTGGTGCCGACCAGCACCGAAGTGCCGCCGTCCTTGCCATTGCGCGGGCGGTTCTTGTCCGAAATGAACACCCCGCCCAGCTCCGTACGCTCGTTGGCCAGGGTTTCGGTGTAGGTCACCCGCGTGCCGTCGCGCATCGACTGGAAGCGCCCCGGCGCCAGGGTATCGAACTCGGTCATCGCATCCTGCTTGTTCAGCAGCAGCTGCATCTGGGTAATGCCCTGGGGCGCCAGCCACAGGCTCAACCAGGCCACCAGCAGGGCGATGAACAGCGCCGGCGCCAGGGTGATGGCCAGCAGGCGCTGCTGGCTCATGCCGGTGGCGGTGAGCACGGTCATCTCGCTGTCCAGGTACAGGCGGCCATAGGCCAGCAGGATGCCGAGGAACAGGCCCAGCGGCAGGATCAGCTGCAGGAAGCCCGGCAGGCGCACGCCCATGATCATGAACAGCGAACCCGGATCGAGCAGGCCTTGGGCCGCCTGCGCCAGGTACTTGATGAAACGGCCGCTCATGATGATGACCAGCAGCACGGCGCTTACCGCGCTCATGGTGATCAGCACTTCACGGGACAGGTAACGGAAGACAATCAAACCGGACACTCCAGGGTTGTCACGCTCAGGCGGCTGCGCTCAAACTAGCCGCCGTGAAGCATTGCCGGGTGCGCGCGGACGCGACCCAGCGCAAATAGCCGGCATTATCCTGCGATTCGCCAGGCCTGTCACTGCGCAGACCATCTTCATTCGCAGACCCTTCTGCTCTTTGTCCCGGGGACACTCAGCCATGGAATTCCTTGTAAAAAGCGTACGTCCGGAAACTCTCAAGACCGCCACCCTGGTCATCGCCGTGGGCGAAGGCCGCAAGCTCGGCGCTACCGCCAAGGCTGTCGACGAAGCCACCGGCGGTGCCATCGCCAACCTGCTCAAGCGTGGCGATCTGGCAGGCAAGGTGGGCCAGACTCTACTGCTGCAAGATTTACCCAACATTAAGGCCGAGCGCGTCCTGCTGGTGGGCGCCGGCAAAGAGCGCGAACTCTCCGACCGCGCCTACCGCAAACTGGTTTCCGCCGTCCTGAACAATCTGAAGAACCTGGCCGGCGCCGACGCCGTCCTAGCCCTGGGCGACCTCGCTGTGAAGGGCCGCAGCGCCCACGGCAAGGCCCGCCTACAGGTGGAGACCCTGGCCGATGGCACCTACGTCTTCGACCGTTTCAAGAGCCAGAAGGCCGAAGCGCCGAAGCTGAAGAAGGTCACCCTGCTCGCCGACAAGGCCGATGCCGCCGCCGTCGAACAAGGCGCCAAGGAAGCCCAGGCCATCGCCAACGGCATGGCCCTGACCCGCGACCTGGGCAACCTGCCGCCGAACCTCTGCCACCCGACCTTCCTCGGCGAGCAGGCCAAGGCGCTGGGCAAGGAGTACAAGGGCCTGAAGGTCGAAGTCCTCGACGAGAAGAAACTGCGCGAGCTGGGCATGGGTTCCTTCCTCGCCGTCGCCCAGGGCAGCGACCAGCCGCCGCGCCTGATCGTGCTGCAGTACAACGGCGCGAAGAAGAAGGACGAAGCCCCGCACGTCCTGGTCGGCAAGGGCATCACCTTCGACACCGGCGGCATCAGCTTGAAGCCCGGCCTGGGCATGGACGAGATGAAGTTCGACATGTGCGGCGCGGCTTCCGTGTTCGGCACCTTCCGCGCCGTGCTGGAGCTGCAACTGCCGATCAACCTGGTTGGCGTAATGGCCTGCGCCGAGAACATGCCCAGCGGCGGCGCGACCCGCCCGGGCGACATCGTCACCACCATGAGCGGCCAGACCGTCGAAATCCTCAACACCGACGCCGAAGGCCGCCTGGTGCTGTGCGACGCGCTGACCTACGTCGAGCGCTTCAAGCCGCAGTCGGTGGTGGACATCGCCACGCTGACCGGCGCCTGCATCGTCGCCCTGGGCTCCAACACCTCGGGCCTGATGGGCAACAACGACGCGCTGATCAAGCAACTGCTCAAGGCCGGCGAAGTCGCCGACGACCGCGCCTGGCAACTGCCGCTGTTCGACGAGTACCAGGAGCAACTGGACAGCCCCTTCGCCGACATCGCCAACATCGGCGGGCCGAAGGCCGGCACCATCACCGCCGGTTGCTTCCTGTCGCGCTTCGCCAAGAAATTCCACTGGGCGCACCTGGACATCGCCGGCACCGCCTGGATCAGCGGCGGCAAGGACAAGGGCGCCACTGGCCGTCCGGTTCCGCTGCTGACCCAGTACCTGCTGGACCGCGCCAAGTAATGGACCAGTGCAACCTGCCGATGGGATCGAACGCATGACGCGTGTGGACTTCTACGTCATCCCCAGCGCCGATCCCGACGCACGCCTGACCATCGCCTGCCGCCTCGCCGAAAAGGCCTGGCGGCAAGGCATGCGCATCTTCGTGCTGTGCAGCGACGAGGCCCAGCGCGATGCGCTGGACGCCCGGCTGTGGAACTTCCGGGGCGAAACCTTCATCCCACACAATGCGGTGGAAGAAGACGCCGACTCGCCGATCGTGCTCGCCCTCGCCGAGCCGCCGGAAAGCCACCGCGACCTGCTGATCAACCTGACCCTGGCCATCCCCGCCTTCGTCGACCACTTCAACCGGGTTGCCGAGCTGGTGATCGAGGAGCCGGCGATTCGTCAGGCCGCGCGGGAGAATTTCCGTCGCTACCGCGAGCAGGGCTATCCTTTGCAGGACCACCGCCTGCCGCGCCCTTGAGAGCGTCTCCGCCAAGACCATGGACAACCGCAAGCCTCCGCACGACCCCGACCACCTGCTGGAAGACCTGAAGAAGATCCAGGACCTGCTGGACGAATCGGGCGCCGAGCCGCCCCTGCTCACCGAATCCTTCGAGCCGGACAACATTCCGCTGCTCTCCGACGTCGTCACGCCAGCGCCCCAGGCGTTGGCACCTGCCGCCGCCCAGCCCGCCGCGCCGCAAGCCTCGCCTGCCGCCAGCGAGCTGCACCGCCTGGACCTGGAACTGCGCGCCGCGGCCCAGCTGATCCTGCAGGACGTCCTCGACGACTTCGCCCCACAGATCGAAGCCGAACTCCAGCGCCGCCTGGAAGCGCGCATGCAGCGCCTGCTGGCCCAGCGCAAGCCCTGACGCCCCGCACCAATCCGCCCTTCGTAGGAGCGGGGGGGGGGGGGGGGGGGGGGGGGGGGGGGGGCGGGGGGGGGGGGGGGGGGGGGGGCGGGGGGGCGACCAAA